>SLRS01000164.1 GCA_007130855.1 Trueperaceae bacterium
CACCGGGCGAGAACGCCCGGTGCCGCGCCTTTCTCGTGTCGAAGCCATATGTGCAGTGTGCTCGTTCTGTCGTGCACAGCATGCGCAACTCGTCGTTCGCCGAAGACCTCCAGTGCTTGCAATACGCATAATGACACGCTCACGCTTGACATTGTGCACATTCGTGCATAGGCTGTCGGCCAGCCGTCCACTGAGCGGCGCCCCCAGGAGGTCAGGATGCGTCTCACCAAGGTCCTCTGGAGCCTTGCGATCGGCTCGACTTCGGCGTCCGCGCTCGCGCAAGGCGAGTCGATCGCCGACCTCGCGTACGCGCTCGACACGATCGTGCTCCTGATGTGCGCGGTGCTGGTGATCCACATGAAGCCCGGCTTCGCCCTGCTCGAAGCCGGCCTGCACGGCTCCAAGAACGCCGTCAACATCTTCATGAAGAACTACGCGACGTTCGCGATCGCCGGCCTGGCGTTCTGGGCCATCGGGTTCTCGATCATGTACGGCAGTGGCCCGTTCCTCTCGGGCTACGCCGCCGACTCGTTCGCGGGCGCCGCCGACTTCTTCTTCCAGATGGTCTTCGCCGCCACCGCCGCCACCATCGTGTCCGGGGCGATCGGCGGCCGCATGAAGTTCGGCGCCTACTTGGTGTTCGCGCTGGTGATGACCGCGCTCATCTACCCGCTCCTGGGCTCTTGGCACTGGGGCGGCGGCTGGCTCGCGCAGCTCGGCTTCTACGACTTCGCCGGCTCGTCCGTGGTGCACGCCGTGGGCGGCTTCGCGGCCCTCGGCGGTATCCTCGCGCTCGGACCGCGGTTGGGGCGCTACGTCAACGGAAAGCCCGTGGCCATGCCCGGGCACAACCTCCCGCTCGCTGGCGTGGGTGTGTTCCTGCTGTGGATCGGCTGGTTCGGCTTCAACGGCGGCTCCCAACTCGCGTTCAGCAGCGTCAGCGACGCCCAGGCCGTCGCCACGGTCTTCCTCAACACCAACCTCGCCGCCGCGGCCGGCGCCTTCGCGGCGCTCATGCTGTCATGGGGGATCTTCAAGAAGCCCGACTTCTCCATGACGCTCAACGGGGTGATCGCGGGGTTGGTGTCGATCACCGCCGGCCCCGACGTGATCAACGGCATCTGGGCGGTGCTCGTGGGCGCCATCGGCGGCGTGATCGTCACGTTCTCGATCCTGCTGCTCGACCGCCTGCAGCTCGATGACCCCGTCGGCGCCGTCTCGGCGCACGGTACCGCCGGCATCTGGGGCACCCTCGCGGTGGGCATCTTCGGCGGCGCGAGCATCGGCGTGCAGCTGCTCGGTACGCTGGTCTACGCCGGGGTCGCCTTCGTGGCCACGTACGTGCTCTTCGTGACGCTCAAGGCCGTGATGGGCATCCGCGTCCACGCCCGCGAAGAGGTCGCGGGGCTCGACCTCGCCGAGCACGGCGCCGAAGCCTACCGCAACACCGACACCCTCAACGACCCCGTCCTCGTGGGCGCGGGCGACTGATCGGGGCCGCCATGAAGCTGATCACCGCCATCATCCGACCCGATCGCCTGAGCGCCGTCAAGGAAGCCCTCATCGCCGCCGACGTGCGCGGCATCACCATCAACCGCGTCAGCGGCCACGGCGGCCAGGCAGGCATCACCGAGCAGTACCGCGGCTCGCAGTTCCTGGTCGAGTTCTTCGACAAGATCGAGCTCAAGATCGCGGTCTCCGAGGGCTTCGTGCAGCCGACGATCGACGCCATCGTGCGAGCCGCGCGGACCGGCAACATCGGCGATGGGAAGATCTTCGTCCAGCCGCTCGAGCGCGTCGTGCGCATCCGCACGGGCGAGGAGGACAGCGAGGCCCTCACGCCCGTCGCGGTCTGATGCTGCGCTCCGCCCACGCCGCTTGGCGCACCTCCTTGCGCCCGGCGGCGTTCGGCCCCTCCGCGCGGACGTGGGCTCCGCGATCAGGCGCCCGCGGCGGCCTCCGCGAACGCCGCGGCGGCGGCCGCGACGACCTCGTCGATCACGTCCTCGTCGAGCGCATACGACAAGAAGGCCGCCTCGAAGGCCGACGGCGGCCAGGCCACGCCGCGGCGCAGCAGTCCCTGGAACCAAGCAGCGAACGCCCGCGTGTCGCCCGCCGCCGCGGAGACGAAGTCGACCACCGGTCCGGGGCTGAAGAACACCGTCACCATGGAGCCGACCTGGTTCACGGTGACCGTCACGCCGGCCGTGGCCGCGCCGTCGCGCAGCCCCTGCGCCAGGCGCGCACCACGCGACTCGAGTGTCGGGTAGAGGTCGGCCTCGGCGTCGATCGCCTCGAAGGTGGCGATGCCGGCCGCCATGGCGAGCGGGTTGCCGGACAAGGTACCGGCCTGGTAGACCTTCCCGAGCGGCGACACGTGGTCCATCAACGCGGCGCAGGCGCCGTAGGCGCCCACCGGCAGGCCGCCGCCGACGATCTTGCCCCAGCAGCTGATGTCGGGCTCGAGACCCAGCCGCTCCACCGCGCCGCCGCGCGCCAGGCGGAAGCCCGTCATCACCTCGTCGACGACGAGCAGGGCGCCGTGTGCACGCGTGAGCTCGCGAACGTGCGCCATGAAGCCGGGCGCGGGCGCGACGACGCCCATGTTGCCGGCCACCGGCTCGAGGATCACCGCGGCGATGTCGTCAGCGTGCTCGTCGAACAGCGCCGCCAGCGCCGCTGCGTCGTTGAAGGGCGCCACCAGCGTCGACTGCGCCACCGCGGCCGGGACGCCGGCCGACGACGGCACGCCGGTGGTGGCCGCACCCGACCCGGCCGCCACGAGCAGGCCGTCGGCGTGGCCGTGGTAGTGGCCCTCGAACTTCACGACCTTGGCGCGCCCCGTGGCGCCTCGCGCCAATCGCAGCGCGCTCATGGTCGCCTCGGTGCCGGAGTTGACGAAACGCACGCGCTCGGCACCTCGCACACGCTCGAGCATGCGCTCGGCCAACTCGGTCTCGCGCTCGGTCGGGGCCCCGAACGAGGTTCCCTGCGCGAGCGCGGCCTCGAGCGCCGCGATCACGTGCGGGTGCCGGTGGCCCAGCAGCATCGGACCCCACGAACCGTACATGTCGATCAGCCGGTTGCCATCGGCATCCCACAGGTAGGGGCCGTCGGCCCGCTCGATGAAGCGGGGTGTGCCACCGACGCTGCCGAAGGCGCGCACCGGCGAACTGACGCCGCCGGGCATCACCCGCCGGGCGCGCTCGAACAGGGCTTCGGATCGCTTCGTTTCGGGGGCTGTCATGCCTTCATGGTGCCACGCACACCCTGCTCGCGGCGTGCGCGCAGACGTCCTCAGCGATCCTCGGCTGCGGTCGGTCTCCAGGCGCAACGTTCGGCGAGGATCGCCGCGAGCGTGGCCGGCTCACTCACCATCGCGTCGTGGCAGGTGTCGATCTCGATGACCTCCTCCACGGCGCCGAGGTTGGCGATGGAGGCCCGCTGCTGGCTCGCTCGGTTCGCGCGATCGCGCAGCGTGAGCAGCCACGTCCGAGGGACCGATGCGGGTAGTCCGGCTCGACGCACCGGCTCGTGGAACGGTCCCGGCGCCTCGGGGCACAACTGGGCGTAGACCACCTCGCGCTGCGCCGGCGTCATCCCGTTGCAGAAGAACAGCCCGGCGAAGACCCGTCGGGGCGGACCCACGGCGCGCCCGGGGCGAAGCGCCCGGGCGATGATCCAGCGCACGGGGCGTGGGATCGTCGCGAGGTTGGAGGCGCCCTCGGGCGGGATGACCGCCGCGACGAGCACCAGCCGGACCACGCGGGCTGCGCCCAAGCGTTCGACCACCGTCGGGGCCGTCAACCCACCGAGCGAATGGGCCACCACGACGACCTCGTCGAGCCCAGCGCGCTCGATCTGCTCGACGACGCTGTCGGTGCACTGCGCGATCGTGAGCGAGCCGAGATCGCCCGGCGTCGCGCCGCGCCCGGGCAGGTCGACGGCCACCACCGGGAGATCCGGAGCGAGCCGTTCGAGCTCGGCAACGGTCGGGGCCCAGCAACTGCCGGTGTGGAATGCGCCGTGAATGAGCACGAGACCCGGCCGACGGTCGAGCACCGGTCTGGTTGCCATCGAGCACTCCTCCCTTCCGGGTTGCGCGCATGCCGCGCGGGCCAGCTACAGCGCGAACACCGCCGCTCCCCGCCCCGGCACCCGCACGTCCACGCGACCGTCCTCCACACGCGCCTCGCCGCTGCCGATCAGCGCTCGCCGCTCCCCGTCGGGCAACCCCTCGAGCGCCACGTGGCTGACGAAGTCGCCGTCGGCGTTCACCACCACCAGCAGATCCTCGTCCTCCGAACGGCGCCGCAGCATCACCACGCCATGGTGCGCGTAGACGACCTCGGCGCTGCCGGTGCGCAGGGCCGGGTGGGCGTGACGCAGCGCGGCTAGGTCCTGCACCCAGTGGAGCGTTTCGCGGTCCCAGGTGTCCTCGTGGCGCCAGGGCATCGCCTGCCGACAGAACGGGTCGTGACCCCCCTCGAGGCCGATCTCGTCGCCGTAGTAGACGCACGGCGCGCCGGGCAGGGTGAACAGCAAGGTGAAGGCCAGCCGCAGCGCCGCGCGGTCGCCGCGCAGCAAGGTGAGCACGCGTGGGGTGTCGTGCGAGCCGAGCAAGTTGAGCTGCGCCTGGGCGATCTGCGGGTGGTAGCGCCCCAACTCCTCCTCGAGCACGCGCTGGAAGCGCTGGGCCGAGATGATCGGCACCTTGCCGTAGCCGGTGCGCGCCACCTCGGCCTCGTCGACCTCCGTCGCCACGAAGCCGAGGATCGCTCGCGTCAACTGGTAGTTCATCACCGCATCGAACTGATCGCCCTGCAACCAGCGCTCGGCCTCGCCCCAGAGCTCGCCAACGATGTAGACGTCGCTCTTCACCGCCTGACAGCGACGCCGGAACTCGCGCCAGAATGCATCGTCGTCGATCTCGTTGGGGACGTCGAGGCGCCAACCGTCGATGCCGAATCGCAGCCAATGCTCCCCCACCGACCAGAGGAACTCACGCACAGCAGCCGTGCCGGTGTTGAACTTCGGCAGCGCCGGCAGGTTCCACCAGGCGGCGTAGCGACGCGTGCCATCGCCCTCGCCGTAGGCCCCGAGCGGGAAGCCGTGGACGTGCCACCAATCGACGTAGGCGGATGCCGGCCCGTTCTCGAGCAGGTCGTGGAACTGCAGGAAGCCACGGCTGGCATGGTTGAGGACGCCGTCGAGCACCACCCGCATGCCGCGCCCGTGGGCGGCGTCGAGCAGCTCCCGCAGGGCCGCGTCGCCACCGAGCATCGGGTCGACCCGGAAGTAGTCATGGGTGTGATAGCGGTGATTGCAGCCCGACTGGAACACGGGGTTGAGGTAGATCGCCGTCACGCCGAGGGCCTGGAGGTGATCGAGGTGCTCGAGCACGCCGAGCAAGTCGCCGCCCTTGTAACCGTGCACCGTCGGGGGGTCGTCCCATGCCTCCAGCCCGGTGGGCTTGGGCACGCGCTCGCTGCGGGCGAACCGGTCGGGGAACACCTGGTAGAAGACGGCGTGCTTGACCCAGTCGGGCGTGCGGGGGGAGCGACCCATACGCGATGGTAGCCAGGGCCACGGCCGGCGAGCCGCGCACGATGCCACACCCGCGCCGCTGGGCACATGCGAGTGGCGTACCTCACGCGAGCGTTCAGGTCGAGCGCACCGCCGGCGAGCCCTCCTCAGCGCGGCCTGGCGAGATGCCCCCAGCGCTCCAGATCGCCGACGGTGTCGCGCAGCGTGGTCCTCACGTCGCGGTAGGCGACGCCGAGCTCGCGGGTGAGCCGCGATCCATCGGCCCGCAACACCTTGCCGAGGTGCGTGAGGAGGTAGCTCCGCGTCCCGGCCGACTGCCGCTGCGCTATGAGCTTCACGAGCGCCGTGCCCAGACGACCGCGCAGGTGCAGTCGCGGCAACGCGTAACCCTCGGCCAAGCCGGCCTGGCGCAGCAGCTGCGCCATGCGCGCCATGCTCACGCTCTCGGCGGCGCAGATGAAGCGCCCCCTCGCCTCCGGCAGTTCCATCGCGGCCACGTGGGCGAGTGCCACGTCGCGCACGTCCACCACCATCCAGGAGAGGTCGAGCAGCACTGGACTCACACCGAGGAGCAGATCGCGGACCACCGCCACACTGGGGTTGAGTGCCGGTCCGATCGACGGACCGAGCACCAGCCCGGGGTTGATGCTCACCAGGCACAGAGCCCCATCGGCCTGCGCCTCGAGGGCCCAGGCGAGGCGTTCCGCGGCAGTCTTGGCGGCGTAGTAGGGGTTGCGTTCGGCCGACGATCGCACGTTCCAGTCGGCCTCCGTGAACACCTTGCCGGTGACGGGTTCGTCGCTGATCGCCGCCAGGCTCGAGGTCGTCACCGCCCGAGCGATCCCGGCCTCGAGCGCCGCCCCGAGCACGTGGCGCGTCCCCGCCACGGCAGGGTCGATCAGGTCGCGCTTCGGGTCCTGGACGTCGAGCCGGAAGGGGCTGGCCGTGTGGATCACCGCGTCGCAGCCGCGCATCACCGGTCTCCAGCCGGCCTCGTCGAGCAACTCCACCGTGCGCAGCGAGAGCCGCTCGGCAGCGCCCGGGAGGGCACGGAGCACCGCGTAGCGCCGCTCGCTCGGGTTGCCCCGCACGGTGCCACGGACGGCGTAGCCACGCTCGAGGAGCTCGCGCACCACATGCGCCGCGATGAAGCCGGAGGCGCCGGTCACGCACACGGTGCGCTTGGTCATGCGCCAGCCTACGCCGGCGTGGCGTCGTCCGACGGGCGCCCGCGCGCCGCGCCGTCGATGAGCGAAGCCCCCAGCCGCAGGTACACGGCGTCGGCCGAGGGCGGATGGCCGAAGCCGGCGCGGGCGTCGCGGAAGTGCCGCGCCAACGCCAGGCCGCTGCCGAGGGCCGCTCCGCCGGCGAGCCGCAAGGCGCCCTCGGTCACGCGGGTGGCGGCGTCGACACAGACCACCTTGGCGATCTCGCTGGCGCTCTCCTCGCGCTCTTCGTCCCAGGCCGTGGCCGCCTCCAGGAGCGTCGCGCGCGCCACGTGCAGGCGTACGTGCAACGTGCCGAGATCGCGCCGGAAGGCGTCGAGCTGCGCGATCGGATGCCCCAGCGCGCTCGGCACGCGCGCCTTCGCATAGGCGATCAGCGCGTCACGTGCGGCGACGGCGCTTCCGAGGTAGGTAGCGGCGACCAAGAGCGTGAACCAGACGTTGCGTCGCTTCGGCCCGGGCCGTAGCCGCAGGCGGTCCGCCGCGTCGACGCGTACGCCCTCGAAATGCACGTCGTGGCTGTCGCTCGCGCGCAGGCTGAGGCCGTCGCCCCAGGTACGCTCCCAGCGCACACCGGGCGCGTGATTCGGGACCATCACCTGCACCGCTCGCTCACCCTCGCGCGCAAGCACGAGCAGGTGCGTGAGGTGTTCGCCACCCGTGGCCCAGGTCTTGTGGCCGTGGAGCGTGAAGGCGCGACCCGCACGTCGCAACTCGGTCGTCGGCAAGCCCCCGCGCGAGGGGCTGCCGAGCGCGCGCTCGCTGGCCACGGCGTTCAGCAGCGCGCCACCAGCCACCAGCCGCTGGAGTCGCTCGCGCTCGTCGGCCCACGCTTCGACGTCGCGAGCGTGCCCGACGAGCATCACCGTCATGGCCGCCACCAAGGCGCTGGCCGCCGAGCCGCCGGCCAAGACCGTCTGCGCCTGTACCGCGGCGCGCAGACTCGATCCCTGGCCCCCGTGCGCCAGCGGCAGTGCCAGGCGCAGGTAGCCCGAAGCATGCAGGTCGGCCACGTCCTCGCCCGGCAGCACGCCGACGCGATCGGCGTCGGCGGCTCGCTCGGCCCAACGCGCGGCGAGCCGGCCGGCGACGTCCTGGTCCGCGCGCGCCGCGCCGCTCACGCGTCCCCCCGACCACCACGGCGCACGACGATCAGGCTGCCAGCGCCGGCCACGGGCTCACTCGGGCCGCAGCAGTGGGAAGAGGATCACGTCTCGGATCGAGGGGACGTCGGCGAGCAGCATCGCCAACCGGTCGACCCCCAGCCCCAAGCCGCCCGTAGGCGGCATGCCGTACTCGAGCGCGACCAGGAACTCCTCGTCGAGCGGTTGCGCCTCCTCGTCGCCGGCCAAGCGCCGCGCGACCTGCTCCTCGAAGCGGCGGCGCTGCTCGATGGGGTCGTTGAGCTCGCTGAACGCGTTGCCGAGCTCCATGCCCATCGCCACCGGCTCGAAGCGCTCGACCAGGCCCGGGCGCGAGCGGTGACGCTTGGCGAGCGGACTGATCAGCTCGGGGTGGTCCATCACGAAGGTCGGCTGCTCGAGGGTCGGCTCGACGTAGATGTCGTAGAGCTTGGCCACGAGTTGATGGAAGGGCTGCTCGGCGAGCGGCCGTGCGCCGCCGCGCTCGGCCGCTCCCGGGTGCTGCCGCGCCGCCCACGCCCGCAGGCGCGGCTCGTCGAGCAGGTCGAAGTCGATACCTGCGCGCGCGGCGAGCTCACCGGTGTAGTCGACACGGGGCCAAGGCGGGGTGAAGTCGAGCTCGCGGCCCTGGTAGCGAAGCACCATCGAACCGGTCAGCTCCTGCACCAGCCGGGCGTACATCGTCTCGACCAACGCGCGCACGTCCAGGTAGTCCCGGCCGGCCCAGTAGAGCTCGAGCATCGTGTACTCGGGGTTGTGCTTGAAGCTGATGCCCTCGTTGCGGAAGTTGCGACCGATCTCGAACACGGCGTCGAAGCCACCGATGATCAGGCGCTTGAGGTAGAGCTCGAGGCTGATGCGCAAGTGGAAGTCGTGATCGAGCGCGTTGTGGTGCGTGAGGAACGGCCGCGCCTCGGCCCCGCCGGGAACGGCCTGCAGCACCGGGGTCTCGACCTCGAGGAAGCCGAGATCCTCGAGGTAGCGACGGATGAAGGCGATCGCGCGGCTGCGCAACTCGAAGGCCCGCCGCACTTCGGGGTTGACCAACAGGTCGAGGTGACGTTGGCGGTAGCGAGCCTCCTTGTCGCTCAGCCCGTGGAACTTGTCGGGCAGGGGCCGCAGCGACTTCACCAGCAGGCGCCACTGCGCTGCGTCGACGGTGAGCTCGCCGGTCTTGGTGACGAACGGGTGCCCGCGCACCTCCAGCCAGTCACCGATGTCGAGCTTCTTGACGGCCCGGTAGCGCTCGCCGATGCGGTCGCGCTGCAAGTAGGCCTGGATGTCGCCGGTGGCGTCGCGCAGCGTGACGAAGGTGACCTTACCCATGTTGCGCACGGTCATCGCCCGGCCGGCGACCACGACCTCCTCGTCGGGCCAGGCGTCGCCCGGTTGCCCGAGGGCATGCTCGGCATGCAGCGCCGCCGCGGTGACGGTGGGGCGGTAGTCGTACGGGTATGCCTCGAAGCCGAGTTCGACCACGCTCGCGAGGTTTCGTAGCCGTTGTTCGCGCTGCTCTTGGAGGCTCTTCTGCGACATGACGAACCAGTCTACTCGGGCGGCGACCGGCGGGTACGCCCGGGGGCGCCGTCGCCCACGACGGTGCCGAGGCTGCTAGGTCGCTCCAGGTCACGGTTTCGTGCGGGCTCCGAGGTAGTATCAGATGAGAACCGAGGCGCAGCCGTACGTCATCGCTCACGGACGCCGTGACCCGGAAGCGCCATTCATCGCATCGCCTCGCGCGCTGCGATCACCCGGAAGGGGTACACGCATGAGCTCCCCCGTCGTCTGCCATCGCCTCGCCGCCGGCCTGCTTGCGCTGGCCCTCCTCGCTGCAAGTCCCGCCCTCGCGCAAGAGGGCGATTGCGGCGGCTTCGATCGACCCATCGTGTTCGCCGAGCTCGACTACGACAGCGTGAACATCCTCACCGAGACGGCCCGCTTCGTCCTGGAGCAGGGCTTCGGCTGCGCGACCGACACCATCCCGGGCACGACCCTGCCGTTGCTGCAGGGCTCGATTCGCGGCGACATCGACGTCACGATGGAGGTCTGGACCGACAACACGCCCGAGTTCTGGCGCGAGGCCCTCGCCGCGGGCACCGTTGGCGAGCTCAGCCCCGTGTTCGACGACGCCGCCCAAGGCTTCTTCGTACCGCGTTACCTGGTGGAGGGTGATCCCGAGCGCGGCATCGAGCCGCAGGCGCCCGAACTGCGCAGCGTGTTCGACCTGCCTCAGTACGCCGAACTGTTCCGCGATCCCGAACAGCCCGACAAGGGCCGGCTCTACAACTGCGTGATCGGCTGGTACTGCGAGGGCATCAACAACGTCAAGATGGTGGTGTACGGGCTCGACGAGTACTTCACCAACTTCCGCCCCGGCACCGGCGTGGCGCTCGAGACCACCATGGAGACCGCCTTCGTGCGCGGCGAGCCCTGGCTCGGCTACTACTGGGAGCCCACCGGCATCCTCGGCCGGCTCGACATGCTGCGCCTGGAGGAGCCCGCGTACGACGAGGCCTGCTTCGAGCACATGGACGCGATGACCGACACGCCCGAGCAGGCCACCGAGGCCTGCGACTATCCGATCGTGGTCGCGGTGGTCGGGCTGGGCGCGCGCTTCGTCGACAGCGTGCCGGCGGAGGTCGAAGCCTTCCTCGACGCGATGTACGTGGAGACTGCGCTCATCAACGAGCTGTTGGCCTACATGGAGGACAACGACGTGGGCACCGATGTCGCCGCCATGGAGTTGCTCGTCAACTACCCCGACGCCTGGGCGCGCTGGTTCGACGGCCTCGACCCGGCCGTGCTCCAACGGGTCAACGCGGCGCTGCCTTGAGGTAGTCTCACAATCGGATGCTCGAGTTCCTGACTCGCGAGTTTCCAGCCACGTGGCGCCTGCCGCTGCGTGGCTGGACGAACGACGCCGTCAACTGGCTGCTGCTCAACTACGGCGACGTCTTTCGGGGGTTCACCGAGACGCTGCTGCAGGTCCTGCTGCGCGTCGAGCGGTTCCTCAGCGCGCTGCCCTGGTGGCTGGTGGTGCTGCTGGTGGCGCTGCTCGTCTGGCACGCGACGGCGCGCTCCTGGTGGACCGCCGCGACGCTGGCGGGGTTGATGGTGCTGGTCGGCAGCTTCGGCTTGTGGGCCTCGATGATGACCACCTTGGCGATCATGCTGGTGGCCACGATCTTCACGATCGTGCTGGGGATCCCGGCGGGCATCGCCATGGCCCGTAGCGATCGCCTGAAGCGCCTGTTCAGGCCGCTGCTCGACGGTATGCAGACGATGCCGAGCTTCGTCTACCTGGTGCCGGTGGTGATGTTCTTCGGGCTCGGCAACGTCGCTGCGATCATCGCGACCTTCGTCTACGCGGTGCCACCGATCATCCGCCTCACCGACTTGGGCCTGCGCCTGGTGGACAAGGAGGTGATGGAGGCGGCCGACGCCTTCGGCGCCTCCGAGCGCCAGGCGCTCTTCCTGGTGCGCCTGCCGCTGGCGGTACCGACGATCATGGCCGGCATCAACCAGACCATCATGATGGCTTTGGCGATGGTGGTGGTGGCGTCGATGATCGGGGCACGCGGTCTCGGCCAGGAGGTGCTGCGCGGCCTGCAGCGCGGCGACGTGGGCCTGGGTCTCGAGGCCGGCCTGGCGATCGTGATCGTGGCGGTGGTCATGGACCGGGTGACGGCCGGCTACAGCCGCCGCTGGGACCACACCCTCGAGGAGCGTTGAGGTGCCGCACCTCGAGGCACGCCGCCTCACCAAGGTGTTCGGGCCCGATCCGGACTCGGTGCTGCCGCTGCTGCGCGACGGCGTCGGCAAGGACGAGATCCTGGAGCGCACCGGACACACCGTCGGCCTGCAGGCCGTCGACATGACCGTCGAGCCCGGCGAGACCTTCGTGGTGATGGGGCTCTCGGGGAGCGGCAAGTCGACGCTGGTGCGCTGCGTCAACCGGCTCATCGAGCCGACCACCGGCACGCTGCGCCTCGACGACACCGACGTGTTGGCGCTGAGCTCCGGCGCGCTGCGCGAGTTGCGACGCCGGCGCATGGGCATGGTGTTCCAGCGCTTCGCCCTGCTCCCGCACCGGAGCGTGCTCGACAACGTCAGCTTCGGCCTGCAGGTGCAGGGCGTGCCGCGCGCCGAGCGCGAGCGGCGGGCCGGCGCGTGGGTGGAGCGCGTGGGCCTGCAGGGCTACGAGCGAGCGCTACCGCGTGAACTCTCGGGCGGCATGCAGCAGCGCGTCGGGCTCGCGCGAGCCCTGTGCACCGATCCCGAGGTGCTGCTGATGGACGAGGCCTTCAGCGCCCTCGATCCGCTCATCCGCCGCGAGATGCAAGACGAGCTGCTGCGGCTCCAGGCGGAACTCGGCAAGACGATCGTGTTCATCACCCACGACCTCGACGAAGCGCTGCGGCTCGGCGATCGCGTGGCGGTGCTCAAGGACGGGCTGCTGGTCCAGGTGGGGACGCCGGCCGAGATCGTGATGCACCCGGCCGACGATTACGTCCGCGCCTTCGTCGAGCACGTCGACCGCTCGCGCGTCCTGAAGGTGCGCCACGTGATGTGCACAGCTGCTGCGGGTTCGCCGCTCGCGAACGGAAGTGCGCTGGCGGAGGGTGTCAGGCTGCAGGCGAACATGCCGCTGCACGAGGCGCTGGCGCTGGTGGCCTCGGCGAGCGAGGCCGCCATCGTGGTCGACACGAGTGGGCGGACGGTCGGTCGTCTCGACGCCCGCACGGCGCTATCGGCACTGGTGCGGGGGCACGGCGAACCCTCACGCTGAGCCGCCGCGGCGGCTGCCGACGCACGCGCGGGGTGCCTGCTCTTCGCCTCTTGCCTTCAGGCGATCGCGACCACGAGGTAACGGCGCTTGTTGGTCCCCATCGTGACGGTGACCTCGTCGCCGACGTTGCGGCCGATCAGCCCGCGCCCGAGCGGCGACTCGTCGGAGACCTTCGGCACGTCGCCCTCGAGCACGCCGGCCTCGATGGGCGAGACCACCTGCACGCGCATCTCGCGCTTGGCCTCGACGTCGTTGAGGGTGACGACGTTGCCCAGGTCGACCCGGTTGGGGTCGTTCTGGGAGATGATCTCGGCGCGATCGAGCTGGGTCTCCAGATCGTCGATCCGGTTCTCGATGCGGGCCTTCTCGCGCTTGGCGTCCTCGAGGCCCGAATCGTCGTAGTCGTCGCTCGTGCCGGTGAGGTCCTGCAGGATCTTGGTGGCCTCCTCGAGGCGCTGATACTCCTGCTGGAGCGTCGCCTTCAGGCGCTCGAATCCTTCTGGCGTGAGACGCACGGTGCTGCTGCGGACCACGGTTTATCACTCCTTCGTTGGTAGGTTCCAGAAGCGGCTTGCCATGGTGCCGAGGCAAGCCGCGTGCTGACTGCAGTGTGAGCAAGTGTACCGCACCTAGGTGAGAACGCTAGCAGCCCGGAGTCGCCGCGAGGGGGCTCCGGGCTGCCGGACTTCGGCGGGATCGGCCTCGACCGAGCGGTCAGGATCGTCCCTGAGCAGAGCAGGCTCGGCCGAGCCAGACGGCGGCTCAGCCGAGCATGGGGGTGATCAGTTCGCGGCGGCGCGCGCGGCTTCGAGCCACTCGTCGACCTGCGCCCGGTTCTCCTCGATCCATTCCGCGGCCATCGCGTCCACCGCCTGGTCGCTGTCTTCACCCTCGACGAAGCGCAGCGTCATACCCGAGATGTCGACCAGAGGGATCTCCACCAGCTCGAGGATCGTGGCCGCGGCGGGGTTCGCCTCCAGGAAGGCGTCGTTGGCGACGGCCCGGATGTCGTTCGCCACGAAGCCCATGTCCAGCGGGTCGGTGACGGCGCCTTCGATACCTTCCACGGTCATGAACTCGGTCGAGTCCTGCTGGGCCTCGGTCGGCGCGATGAACGGGACGTTGATCCACAGCACGTCCTCGCCGGGCACCAACTGGAACACCGTGAAGTTCGGCGTCCAGGTGTAGTACAAGACCGGGTCGCCGGTGCGGTGGGCGGCCAGGGCGTCGGCGAAGCCCGCCGTGTAGTCGGCCTTGCTGTCGTTGATGTGCTCACGCAGGTCGTAGACGTCGAGGTGATGCTCGATGACGACCTCACAGCCCCAGCCCGGCGGGCATGCCACCAGGTCGGCCCTGCCGTCACCGGTGCGATCGAACGCCTCCTTGACCTCGGGCCGCTTGAAATCCTCGAGCGAGGTGATGCCGAACTCCTCGACCGCGTCCTTGCTGGCCAGGTAACCCTGGGCGCCGCCGGCCTCGACGATGGTGCCGACGATGCTCGCGTGCTCGAAGAAGTCCGCTGGCAGCTGGGCGTCGTGCAGCGGGAACCAGCCGGCGGTCCAGAAGTCGACGTCGCCCAAGGCGACCGACTGGTAGAAGATCGGGTTCGTCAGCGACACGGCGCGCTCGACGTCGTAGCCGAGTTCTTCGAGCATCAGGCGGTAGATGGCCTCGACCGGGCGGGCGTCCTCCCAGGTCGCGACGGCGGGCGTCAGCGTGATGCCCTCGCCGGGCCGATCCGTCTGCGCGGCAACGACGCCGACCAAGGTCAACGTCGCCGCGAGGGCGATGGTCAAGAACCGGTTTGTCATGGCAAATCCCTTTCGAAAGAACGGACATCGTCGTAAGGGGCGATGCTGCCGCCGTGCGGCATGGGTCGAATCAGCGCACGTGCAATGTGCGTGAGAAGAGCATACCAAAGTTCTCATCGAGGGGGAGCGGGTTAGCGACACGGGCGCGGCCTCGATGCCATCCCGCTCGGTTCCGAGCGAGCGGCAGGCGCGGTCAACCCCGACTCGTCCGCGTCCCCTCACCGACCGCCTGCGTCAGGCGATCGAGCACGATCGCGAGCAGCACGATGGCCAGCCCGCCGATGCCCGCAAGCCCGATGCGCAACGCGTTGAGACCCTCGACCACGGGCCGTCCCAGACCACCGGCGCCGATCAGCGCGGCGATGACGACCATCGACAGCGCCAGCATGATGGTCTGGTTCACGCCCGCCATGATCGTCGGCAACGCCAGCGGGAGGCGAACCTTGACCAGGATCTCGCGCTCGGAGGAGCCGAAGGCCTCGGCCGCCTCGATCACGTCCTCGGGCACTTGGCGGATGCCGAGATCGGTGAGCCGGATCAGCGGCGGTAGCGCGAAGATGATGGTCGCGATCACGCCCGCGACCGTCCCGATGGAGAACAGCATCACCACCGGCACCAGGTAGACGAACGCCGGTGTGGTCTGCATCACGTCGAGCACGGGACGGAGGCCGGCCCGGAAGCCGTCGCTACGGGCCGCCAGGATGCCGAGCGGCACCCCCAGCAACAGGCACACGAGCACCGAAGCGACCACCATCGAGAGTGTCGTCATGGTGAGGTTCCACAGGCCGATCATGCCGATCACCATGAACGCGCCGGCGCTGAAGAGCGCGATGCGGACGCCGGCGACGCGCCAGGCGAAGACGGCGAGCACGAGGATGAAGACCAGCGGCGGCAGCCACAGCAAGAACATCTCGACGTTCTGCAGGATCAGCTCGATCGGACGCTTCATCGCCTGGAAGGTGGGACGATAGTTCACGGTGAGCCAGGTGATGAAGTCGGCGAACCAGCGATCGAGGGGGATGCGGATGGTGTCGAACATGGCGTCGCTCAGCAAGGCGTTCACGCCGCCACCTCCACCGCCACGCGATGGTGTCCCCGCTTCTCGATGATCGCGTGGATGATCTCGCGCTCGGTCGCGAGACCCACCAGGCGCTCCTGATCGTCGACCACGAGCACCGGCACGTTGCAGCGGTTGCGCGCCTCGAGCAACGCCCGCAACGGGCGATCGGCGCGCACGACGGCGGCCCGGTCGCGGTAGCGCGTGGCGGGCGCCTCCTCCGCCAGCAGCGCATCGAGCGCGACCAGTTCGACGCTCGCCTCATCGGCACGCATCGCGCGCACACGCCCATCGTCACCGACCTCGATCTCGACGTCGGCCTGGGTGCGGTGTGACAGCACCCGAGCGCCCGGCACGCGCCGCAGCACGTCGACCCGGTCGTGATCGAGCTCGACCGAGACGGTGCCCGCGCTGATCACGTGGGTGGGATCGGCGTGCTCCACGAAGTCGGCCACGTAGGCCGTCTTCGGGTCGGTGATGATCTTCTCCGGCGTGCCGAGTTGCACCACCTTGCCATCTTCCATGATGGCGATGCGGTCGCCGAGGCGCAGGGCCTCGTCGAGGTCATGGGTGATGAACACGATCGTCTTGCCGAGATCGTTCTGGAGCTTGATGATCTCCTGCTGCATCTGCATCTTGATGAGCGGATCGAGCGCGCTGAACGGCTCGTCCATCAGCATCACCTCCGCCTCGGTGGCCAGTGCGCGGGCCAGGCCGACGCGCTGCTGCATCCCGCCCGAGAGCTCGGAGGTGCGGCTCGCTCCCCAACCGCTCAGCCCGACCAGGTCGAGGGCCCGCTCGGCGCGATCGAGCCGCTCGTGCCGCGACACACCCTGGATCTCCAGGCCGTAAGCGACGTTGTCGCGCACGCTGCGGTGCGGCAACAGGCCGAAGCGCTGGAACACCATGCTGAGGTGCCGCGTGCGGATCTCGCGCAGTTGCCTCGGACCGGCGGCGTTGACCTCGATCTCGCCTTCGTCGGTCTCGAGCACCACCCGGCCGCCCGTCGGCGGGATGAGCCGGTTCAGGCAGCGCAGCAGCGTCGACTTACCGCTGCCGGAGAGCCCCATGATCACGAAGAACTCGCCCCGAGCGAGGCGAAACGAGACATCGTCGACGCCGACCACCTGCCCGGTCGCCTCGCGGATCGCGTCCTTGCTCTGGCCCTCTTGCAGCATGCGCAGGGCTTCATCGGGCTTTGGGCCGAAGATCTTCGTGAGGTTCTCGGCTCGTATCACGGTGTCACCTGGCTCTCTCGTCGGTGGCCCGGGGCCAACCTTGCTACGCTATCACGTACTGCAACAGCCGACAAGAACGCCTTCGCAAGGCACCTACGTCGTCCTGCACAATCTCGACGCAACAGGAGCCGATACCCTGATAGCTGCCGCATGAAACTAGCCTCGAGAGCCGCCTCTCAGCCGTCGTTCAGCACGTCACGGTAGGCTGTCGCATGCGCCGCTACGTGTTCGCGATCTTGCTGCTGTCGGCCGCGGCCCTCTTCGTGGTCTACGCGCTGCGCCTCCCCCCGTTCGCCGCCGGGCCGGTCCCGCGGCCGGACGTGCAGATCGCCCTCGTCGACCCCTACTCCCGACCCCAGCTCGAGGCCTACGCCGAGTTGCGCGACGCGCTCGTGAGCGGTGACCTCGAAGCCCTGCGCGCGATCGCCCAAGCCGACGACAGCTACCGCGCCTACCGGGCCGCCGGCCACCTGGCGCGCCATGTCGAGCTCGATCCCAGTGAGCGTCTCACCCACTTCCAGCGCGAGTTGGCGTTACGCGTCGAGGATCCGCTCGAGCGGGCCCAACGGCGGCAGTTGCTGCTCGAGATCGCCGGCGTGGCCGAGGCCGCGGGCGACCTCCCGAGCGCCATCGATGCCTATCGCGAAGCGCTCCCCGAGGCCGCCGCGATCACGGCGCTGGCACGCCTGATCGACGACCCCTACCGGCTCGCCAACGTGTACCTGCAAGCGCGCCAGAACCGCCGCGCCTTGGAGGCGCTGGGCGGTCGCGCCGCCCCGTCGATCGAGGGGCCGGCGTACCGCGCCATCGGTGAACACCAGCGCGCCCTCGACGCCTTCCGTCGTTGGCTCGCCCAGGTGCCGGGGTCACGTGAGGCGGCCGAAGGCGAGGCCTGGTCGCTGTTCTCGCTCGAGCGCTGGGAGGCGGCGGACGCCGCGTTCGCGGCGTTGGGCGGGAGTACCGGAAACCATGGCCGCGCGCTGATCGCCGCACGCCAGGGGCGCATCGACGAGGCGGTGCGCTTCATGCAGGCCTCGGGCGTCGCGAGCCACCTGTGGCTGGCCAGCGGGTGGCTCGAATCCAGGGCCCGCTATCGCGATGCGATCGAGGTCTACCTCCAGATCGCCCGCTCGGGCGACGCGACGTACGCCGACGACGCCGCTTACCGGGCCCACGTCTTGGCCCGCCGCCTCGGCGACCAGGCGACCGCCGAGCTGGCTGCCGAACTCGTTCCGGAGGGCTCCTACTTCGCGCTCGTCCTGGGTCGGCCGCTGACGCTGCCCAACGCCACCGCCCTCGAGCCCGTCGAGCCCGAGGTGCTGGAACTGGCGCGGGCCTTGGCACAGGTGCACGACTTCGATGCCGCGCGCGGCGAGCTCGTCTTCGCCATGCGAGCGAGCGACGACCCGGCCGAGGTGGTGGCCCTGGCCGAGGCGCTGCAGGCCGTGTATGGCGAGTACCGCCAGAGCATGCGCGCGGCCAACGAGCTGATCTGGCAGGGGCTACACGACCTGCGCGTGTGGCAGTTGGCCTGGCCGCGGGCCTATCCCGACGCAGTGGAGCGCTACGCCGAGGCGTTCAGGGTCGAGAGCGCGCTGGTGTGGTCTGTGATGCGGCAGGAGTCGGCGTTTGCCACGGTGGCGCTGTCGCATGCCAACGCGATGGGCTTGATGCAGGTGATCCCCTCCACCTGGAACTGGCTCGCCGAGCTCCAGCGTGAAGCGCCGGGCGATCCCTACGAGCCGGCGGCGAACGTCCGCTACGGCACCTTCTACCTGCGCTGGCTGCTCGACTACTTCGACGACGACCTCGAGCTCGTGATCACCTCGTACAACCGCGGCCAGGGCTACATTCGGCGCCTGTTCGAGGGCGAGCAGGTGCAGCGCGACAAGGACGAACTGTACCGCCACATCGACGCGCTCGAGACACGTGAGTACCTCCAGCGGGTGATGGTCAACCTGGAAACCTACCGCCAGCTCTACGGTGACGACGGCCCCTCGCTCGTCGACGCCGGGCACGAGCGCTAGGCCAGCGCGGCGCGCGTCGGCGCGCGCCGCATCCGTCAGCGGACCTGCGCCTCCTCGCTAGGCGGCGACCACTCCATCGCGGTGTAGCTCACGACGAAGCCGAACGACTCCCAGAAACGCTGCACCGCCTCGCTACCGGTGCGTACCTGCAGCACCAACCGCTCGCCGGGCCAGACCTTCTCCATCATCCAGGCCACGACACGGCGGCCGATCCCCGAGCGGCGCTGGCCGCTCGCGATGTAGAACTGGCGGACGAAGACATGGTCGACGTCCCGCCGAAACAGGACGTAGCCGATGAGATCGTCACCCGATTCCACCAAGTACGCCTCGTAACCCTGCTCGAGGAACGCCGCCATGCGGGTCGAGAGCGCTCCGGCACTGAGCGAGGCGGATCCCCCCTCGGCCAACACGAGATCCTGGTTCATGGAGGCGAGGATCGGGACGTCGACCTTGCGGGCGGGACGGATGCTGACCGCGTCGATCACCGCTGTACCCCCTTCGGCGCGCTCGGCGGCCGCGTTGGTATGAGGACCCATCATAGTGCACGCGTCCTGGCTCGGGGTGGCCCCGGCGCTGGGGCCGAGCGGCCGCTCGCTCGACGACGGCGTAGGCTGATGGCCGTGAACCGAGACGCCTCCAACGAATCCCTCCTCGAGGTGCATGGCCTCGGCGTCAAGCTCGGCGGCGTCGCGATCCTCGATGGGCTCGACCTCACCCTGATGCCGGGCGACGCGGTCTGGCTCGAAGGGCCCAACGGCGCCGGCAAGACGACGCTCCTGCGGGCGCTCGCAGGGTTGATCCAGAGCGCCGGCGACGTGCACGTGCGGGGTGCCCGGGTGGGCGGCGAAGCGGCTCGCGCACAGCTGCGCTTCGTGCCCGACTCGGCCCCGTTGTACGAGGACCTGAGCGTGCGTGAGCATGCGCTCCTGCTGGGCCGGGTGGCCGGCCGAGAGGGTGCCGACGAAGCCGCGTTGGGCTGGTGTGAGCGCTTCGGTCTGGGCGACCGCCTCGACCACTACCCCAGTGCCCTGTCGCGTGGCATGCGCCAGAAGTTGGTGTTGGCCGTGGCGCTCGGCGGCGCGCCACCGCTGTTGTTGCTCGACGAGCCGCTCAACGCGCTCGATACCGAGGCGCAGGCCCGGCTCCTGGAAGGGCTCGCGGACCACGCCGCGGCCGGCGGTGCAGTGCTCGTGTCGGGTCACCAGGCCGACGTGGCCGAACGCTGGCCAGGCCGGCGGATCCGGCTCGAGGCAGGCCAGGCGCTGCCGCTGACGCGCTGATGGCGACGGAGACCGATCCGCGCGCAGTGCGCCTCGCGACGGAGTCCTTGCGCGACTTGAGACGTGCGACGCTCGGCCGCAGCCTCCGCGCCAACGTGCGCTGGGCTCTCCGCGCCGTCGGCTGGGGCAGCATCGTCTACCTGATCTTCTGGTCGGTGATCCTGGTGATCGCCGCGCTGCAGTCGGTGACGCCCCTGCCGAGCGCCACCGCCGCGTCGTTGATCCGCTGGGCGCCACCTGCGGCCATGGCCCTGCTGACCCTCCTGGTGTTGCAGGCGGTACGCACGCGGATCGCCCCCGTATGGCTCGACCGCCGTGACCTGACCCATCTGGCGAGCAGCGCCGCTCCCGCGCGGGCCCTGCTGGCGTGGCCCACTTGGCGCGCGGCGCTGCCGGCGCTGTCGTGGGGCCTCGTCCTGGGAAGCGCGCCCGCGCTGCTGCTGCCGCGCCTGCTCGGGGTGAGCGCGCCGGCCGCGCTGCTGCTGCTCCCCACGCTCGCCGTGCTGCTGCTGGTGTTGCGCTGGCGCGCCGCGCGCTCGGACGGCCGCGACACCCTCGGCTGGCTGCTCGCTGGCGTCCTGCTGGTGGCTACGGCGCTCGCAGCACGCTGTGCCATGAGCGGAGACCAGGCGTGCGCGCTGGGCTTCAGCGCACCCGTGGCGGCGCTGCTCGGGCTCTATCCACCCGGCCCGGCCTTCGCGGTGGCCGTGCTCGGCGCACTGTTCGCTGCGGCGCTCGCTCGGCGCACCATCGTCAGCGACACGCGTGAGTTTCCGCGCTTCCTGTTGCGCCAGAGCGAGCTGCTGGCCGAGTTGCGCGCGATCGCGACGCTGCGCGGGCTCGCCGCGATCACCATGACCGCGCCCGATCCCGGGGCGCGCTTCGCCGCCGCTCGCGCTCGCGCCGCCCTGCACGACCGTCCTTCGGCGACCGGTCCACGCTGGCGTCCGCGCGTCCCGGCGCGCGGCGGTACCGCGACCGCCTTCGCCTGGCTGGGGCTGGTGCGGGCCTGGCGCGCGTCGCCCTGGTCGCTCCTGGCGGTGCCGCTCGTGGCCCTGGGTACCGCCCTCACGATCACGCCTTCGGGCCCGTTCGGCAGCGCCGCGCTGGTCCCCAGCCTCGCGCTCGCGTGGGTCGCGGCCCAGCTCTACCCCGGGAGGGTCGGCTGGCCCGGGTTCGCCGTCGATGCCCGCGGGCGCACCGTGGCGGCCATGCTGCTCGTGGCGGCGGTGGTGTTGCCGGCCAGCGTGGTGGCCGACACGGCGCGCGTGCTGCTCGGGTGGCCTGCGGCGGTCGATGGTTGGCTGCTGCTCCCGCTCGGCTTGGCAGCCGCAGCGCTGGTCGATCTCATCGGCTCGCGCGCGGCCGATCCGCGCGGCCTGGACGTGTGGCTCCTCAGCGGCCTCCTGGTCACCGTCCCGGCGGCGCTGCTCGGCTGGTTCGGTGTCGAACCCGGCGCGGCGGCGCCGCTGTCGGCCCTCACCTGGGGCATGGTGGCGTGGCTCCGGGTGTTGGTCGCTCCCCGTCTGGCATGATCGGCGCGCAGTGCACGGATGCGATAGTTCATCGCGTTCGGCACCGAAGAACGGCCATCCTGAGGTCCTATGGACGGAACCGAGGCTGGTTCGACGCGTGCACGCAAGACGGTGTTGATCGTCGATGACGATCCGGGCATCCTCCACGTGCTCGCCGATGGCATCGACAACGTGCTCGACCTGTTCGAGGTGGTCACGGCCAGCGACGGTCGCGAGGCCGTCGAGATCCTGGAGAGCAGGGTGGTCGACGCGATCGTGACCGACCTGAACATGCCGGTCATGGACGGCTTCGCGTTGATCGCCCATAGCACCAACCGCACGCCACCGGTGCCGTTGGTGGTCCTGTCGGGCCTCGCCCCGTCGGAGGTGGACGAGCGTCTGGCACGGTACGGCGGCCTGCGCGTGTTGTTCAAGCCGGTGAGCTACCGCGACGTGGCCGATTGCCTCCTGCAGCTGATGCAGCAGGTCGCGCTAGGCCACGTGGAGGGGATCGCGCTCGCCGGCATCTTGCAGTTGGTCGAGTCCGAGCGCCGCAGCTGTGCGATCATCGTCACCTCGCGCCGTCGCAAAGGCCGGCTCTTCTTCCAGTCGGGGCGCCTCATCAACGCCTTCTCCGAGGACTTCGGCGCCGACGGCGAGGCGGCAGCGTACGACATCCTGGGCTGGGACGACACCGCCATCGCCTTCGAGCCCCTGCCCGACGACGTGCGCCGGCAGATCCACACGCCGATGCAGTTGATGCTGATCGAGGTGGCGGTGGTGCAGGATCAGCTGCGCGAACGCACTGAACGCTCGATCCCGCCGGCGCCGGAGTCGGCTTCCGATCCCGCACACGAGATCGCTCATGATCGCGCCCCGGATCCTGATCCCGAACCTCCGCACGACGACCTGGATCGACCTTGGTCGTGGGGCGAGCGTGAAGGCACGGACGTGCCCGCGTACGCCCCTGACGGGGCGCACGAGCAGCAGCCCGACACGTACGAAGCCCACCAGCGCCCGGACGCGCGCGACGACGACGCCGTGGACGACCACGCCGTGGACGACCACGCCGTGAGCGTGGACCATGCCGCCGTCGACCACGACGAGGCCGGCCCGCTCGAGCTCGCCGCTCAGGCAGACCAGGCCGATCACGCCCATCGAGCCGACCAGGACGTCGGCGCCAGCGGCGGCGACGGCTTCGACCGCGTCGACGAGGCCGCCGCACACGCGGCGACGTCCGCGGCCCATGAGGCCGACGGCCAGCCACCCGACCGACCGCTCGCGCTCGTGGAGCCTGTGAGCGAGGAGGCCGCGCCCGAGGAGCCTGCGCCCGAGGAGGCCGCGCCCGAGGAGGCCGCGGCCGCGACGGCCATGCTCACGGAGCCCGCGCTCGCCGCCGTGGCCGGGGACTCCGGTCCACCTGACGAGGACGCCGGCGACGCCCCTTCGAACACCCTCGCTGCGTCGGACCCGCTTTCGAGCCCGGTGCCTGAGTTCTCGGCCAGCACGCCGCTGGCAGTCGCTGGCTCCGCTGCTTCGCGCCAGGGGCCGACGATCGAACGTCGAGCCGATGAAGGGGGCGACGTCGTCATGCCCGAGGGCCGCTCGGACGCGCACACCACCCGCCTCGTCGAGGCCGTGGAACGGTTGACGCAGCGCGCCCGCGACGCCGATGCGGCCCTGGCGGCCGTCACCGAGGAGATCGAGGCGTTCCGGTCGGCGCAGCGGCACTTCGACGAGGTCAACGAGCAGCGTGAACGCCGATTCCGTGAGCTCGAGTCGTTCCGGCACGACGTGGCGCGCTTGGCGCGTGACATCCTCGACCGAGTCGACGACCTGTTCGAGTCCGCGCCCGACCTCGCGGCGGCCGACGTCCAGGGTGGCGACCCGCCCCAGCCGACGACGTGAACGGCGGGCCGACCCGGACCGTCCTGGTCGTCGATGACGACCTCGCGCTCCTCGCCCTGCTGGAGCGGGGGCTCCCCGTCCACCTGGCGTCGTACCGGGTCGCGGCCGCGGTCCACGGGGCCGACGCGGTCGCCTACCTACGCTCCGACGCGGTCGACGTGCTCGTGACCGACGTGACCATGCCGGTGATGGACGGTTTCGAGCTGCTGGCCTACGTGCGCCGGCACCATCCGAACCTACCGGTGGTGGTGCTATCGACCATGGCGCCGGATGGCATTCGCGAAGCCCTGCCGGCGGGCGGCATCCCGCGCATCGTGCGCAAACCGTCCAGCCTGGCTGCGATCGCGAAGGCCGTGACCGAGGCCCGTGCCGAGACGCTCCGGGGACGCATGACGGGCGTTGAGCTCGCTCCCCTCCTGCGGCTGCTGCAAATCGAGCGCAAGTCGTGCTCGCTCCTGGTCCGTTCGGGGACGAGCAAGGGCCGGCTCCACTTCCGCTCCGGTGCGTTGATCGACGCCTACTCGTTCGAGCTCGACACCGATGGCGACGCCGCCGCCCGCCACTTGCTCGGTCTGGAGGGCGTCACCGTCGACTTCGAACGCTCGCTGCGCGACCACCGAAACCTCATCGAGATGCCGCTCGAGGCGCTGCTGCTCGACGCGGCCAGGCAGCGCGACGAAGCTCGCCAACGCGAGCGAACGGGGACCGGCGAGCCGCAGAAGCCTCGCGACGAGACCGCTGCGGAGCCTGGCGCCGGGGTCCACGCCGCGGTCCCTGGCGCCCTGCCGGTCGACGCCGCGCTGGCGCGACTCGAGCTCGCCCTGCGCGATCTCCGCGCCCGCCAGGTCTCGACAACGGGAGTACTCGAGTCGACCGCGCCGTGGTTCGAGCGCGCGGCTGCGACGCTCGAAGCGACCGCCGGTGGCGCCTGGGGGGTCGGCGGCGACGAAGCAGGGGTCGCGCGCGCCTGGCGTGAGGTCGCGGCCACGGCGGAGCGGCTGCTGCGTGCGGCGGAGGCGCTGGCGGGCGTACCGGGCGAACGCCGAGCCTAACCGGGCCGCAGTGCCGTTGACACCGCCGGGGACATACGTCCCTAAACATCGACGTCGATGTCCTTGATACTTGGACCATCTTATCCACGTTTCGTGGGGGCACGCCCCACAAGCGTGGACCAGGAGGTCACCATGACCCATACGCAGCGCCATGCTCGCGGCACGCTCGCGCTCATCCTCGCCTTCGTGCTCGGCGCCAGCGCCAGCGCGGAGGGCGAGTACGAGCTCGACGGCATGATCTTCGGCATGCCCCCCGCCCAGGTCTTCCAGGAGGACTACACCGGGCCGCCGGTCGTCGGCGACACCCTCACGCTACTGCCCGAGATCGCCGCCCTCGACTACGAGGGCAACGTCACCCACGAGGTTCGCATCGACACCTTCGTGCAGGAGATCGAGATCGCCCCGGGCGTCCGCTACAACGCCTGGACCTATGGCGGCAGCGTCCCCGGCCCGGTCCTGCACGTCCGCGAGGGCGACCGCATCATCTACCGGATGGCCAACCGCACCAACGAAGAGGTCGTCATCACCGAGCCGACGGACGCGAGCTCGCCGTTCATGCAGCAGCTCGCCACCTCGAACTACCAGCACGCCGAGCCCGCCATCGCCCCCATGCCCCATTCCATGGACTTCCACGCCGGCACGGTGGCCGCCAACGACAAGTGGCGGAGCATCGCCCCCGGCGAGACGATCGAGTTCGAGTGGGTGGCCAACTACCCGGGCGTCTACATCTACCACTGCGGCACGCCGATGGTGCTGATGCACGTCGCCATGGGCCAATACGGCGTCGTCGTCGTCTCCCCGCGTGACGGCTTCCCCACCGACGACAGGGTCGACCGCGAGTTCGTCGTCGTGCAGTCCGACTTCTACCTGTCGTCCGGCGCCGGGGGCCTCCACCAGTTCGATGCCGTCGCCGCCTTCGACAAGCGCGCCTCGCAGGTGCTCTTCAACGGTCACCGCAACATCCTCTCGGACCAGCCGCTCGAGGCCAACGCCGGCGAGCGCGTTCGGATCTACTTCCTGAACGCCGGTCCGAGCCTCACCTCCACCTTCCACGTCATCGGCGCGATCTTCGACACCGTCTACTTCGAAGGCAGCCCGGAGAACGTCCAGCGCGGCGTCCAGAGCGTCCTGCTCGGAGCCGGCATGGGGGCGGTCGTCGAGTTCATCGTCCCCGAGGAGGGCGAATACTACCTCGTCGACCACGAGTTCGCCGACAAGGAGAAGGGCGCCGTCGGCGTTCTGCGCGCCGGCCCCCGGCAGACCAACTGAGCACCGCCGCGTACCGACGCCCCCGGAGCAAGCGGCCCAGGGTACGGCCCATGCGCAGACGAGCCCGCCCCACGACCGGAACCGCAACCTGACGATCCGATCCAGGCGCCGCCACCCGCAAGGTAGCGGCGCCTGGGACGCACGAGAGGACCAGCGCCATGCGCCCTGCCCTGCCGATCGCCCTCGCCAGCCTCATTGCCGGCCTGCTCGCCGGTCTCGCGCCAGCCGCTGCCGCCGAGCGCGGGGGCTCGCAGGCGGTCGCCATCCCCGGCGGAACCTTCGAGACCGTGCTGGTGATCGACGAACCGCAGGTCGAGGTCGAACCCTTCCTGTTGGCGCCGACGCAGGTCACCAACGCCGAGTTCCTGGCGTTCGTCGAGGACCAGCCGCAGTGGCGGCGCTCGCGCGTCCCGAGTCTGTTCGCGACCACCACCTACTTGCGGCACTGGGGCGACGATACCGACCTCGGCGACGTTCCGGCCGCAGCGCCCGATCTGCCGGTGACCAACGTCTCTTGGTTCGCGGCCGCCTCCTACTGCACCTGGGCCGGTGGGCGGCTACCGACCGAACACGAGTGGGAGTACGTCGCCGCTCAAGGCGTGCGCGGCGACGACGCCGTCGCAGCGCAGCACTTCGCATGGTACTCGAACCCCCACGCCAGCTTGCGGCCGGTCGGCCAGGCCCCCGCGAACCCCTTCGGCATCCACGACCTGCACGGCATGGTGCTCGAGTGGGTCGAGGATTACCAGCGCGTCCTCCCCGGCACCGACGACGGCTCGCCCTTCGGGCTCGCGTGCGGCGCCGCCGCAAGGCTGCTCGCAGGCAACACGCTCAGCGACCAGCTGTCGCTCATGCGCCACGTCGTCCGCATGAACTTCAGCGCCGCCACGGGCACCGGCACGCTGGGGTTCCGCTGCGCGTGGGACGTGGCCGACGCCCGCGTGGGGCCCACGACCAGGAGGTAGGCAAGCATGGCAACGCTTCGACGCTTCGGATTCGTGCTGCTGATCGCGGTGGCGGTCCTCGCGACGGCGCTCGGCGGCAGCACGCTGCTCGGTGGCGC
>SLRS01000180.1 GCA_007130855.1 Trueperaceae bacterium
CAGCAGCCCGAGCGGCATCGACATCGATCAAGCCGACGCCAGCGCCAGCGCCGACTTCGCGTACGACACCGAAGTCACCCTCACCGCCACGCCCGACGAAGGCAGCACCTTCACCGGCTGGCAGGGCGACTGCGACGACACCAACACCACCTGCACCGTCACCATGACCGAAGACCGCAATGTCACCGCCACCTTCGAAGCGCTACCACCAGAGCCGAACACCCTCACCCTCACCCTCACCATCAGCGGCGACGGCAGCGGCCGCGTCACCAGCAACCCGCCAGGCATCGACACCAGCAGCAGCACCAGCGCCGAGTTCGACTACGGCATCTCGGTCACCCTCACCGCCACGCCCGACGAAGGCAGCACCTTCAGCGGCTGGAGCGGCGACTGCAGCGGCACCAACGACTGCACCCTCGTCATGACCGAAGGCCGCAGTGCCACTGGCGGATTCGACTACGCTGCAGCGTGCGTGTTGGTGGACGTGACATTGGATGACGACATGCTCGTGCCGCCCGACAGCGAGTGCTCCTTCACGAATGTTCACATCCACGGCAACCTGGTGATCGCGCGCTCGGCCCGTGTGGTCTCGCGAGGTGGCGCGGTGGCAGGCAACGTGCTCGTTCATCAGGAAGCACACTACGAGGCCGAGCGCACGAGTGTTGGCGGCAACCTCGAGGCCGAGCGCGCGTCGGCCGTCGAACTCGTCGACGTGGCCGTGGATGGGAACCTCCAGGCCGAGCGAGCCACGCGGGTAACGGTGGTGGGTGGAGCGGTCGCTGGGGACATACAGAGCGAGGATAGTGGCGTCGTGCTGGTCGAGGGTGTACGCGTCGGCGGCAACGTGCAACATGACGATGGCGCGTGGATCGACGTGCTCGACAGCGACGTGGACGGCGATGTCCAACTCGAGATGAGCGCAGGTCCGGTGACGGTCCGCGGCAACCACGTCTCGGGTGACGTCCAGTTGTGGGACAACCGCAGCGTGAGGGTGATCGGCAACCGCATCGGAGGAAACTTGCAGTGCGAGGGCAACGAACCGACGCCCACGGGTGGCGGTAACCTCGTGGAGGGCTATGCGGAAGGGCAATGCAGCGGCTTGGAACGTTGAGCGAAGTGCCGGCAACGGGACAACGTGGACCTTCCCCGTTTCCCTCGATTTCCTGCCGCGCGAGCGGTGATGGGGGCCGCGCGTCGTTGAGGCGCGACGCACCGGCCGCCTCGGCCTGCGGCGACGCAGAGGGCGCACCACGCGCAGGTCGACCGGACCACGTCAGCCGCGCCGAACGCCCTCGAGCGCCAGGGCTCGGCGGATGGCGGCCGCTCGAACGTACGGTCCGGCGAACGGTATCGTCGCAGCGAGCGCGGCATCCGGTTCCGCGACACCGAGCGAGGAGCGTGACCAGATGGACACCACGATCTTCCGCGGCTGCATGCCGGCCCTGATGACGCCCTGCGACGCCGAGGGCAGGCTCGACGACGACGCGCTGATACGGACGGCGCGTGCGCTGATCGACGCCGGGATGAGCGGCGTCGTCTACTGCGGCTCGATGGGCGAGTGGCCGCTGCTCAGCGACGAACAGCGCCACGAGGGTGTGCGCCGCTTGGTCGAGGCGGACGTGCCGGTCGTGGTGGGCACCGGCGCGCAGAGCCCGGCCGCGGCGGTGGCGCACGCGGCGCACGCGCGCGAGGTCGGCGCCCAGGGTCTGATGGTGATCCCGCGGGTGCTCTCGCGAGGTACCTCGATCGCCGCCCAGCGCGCGCACCTCGCGCGGGTGTTGGCGGCGGCGCCCGAGCTGCCCGCCGTGATCTACAACAGTCCCTACTACGGTTACGAGACGGGGCCCGAGCTCTTCTTCGAGCTACGCCGCGAGCACGCCAACCTGGTGGGCTTCAAGGAGTTCGGTGGCGCGGCTGCGCTCACGCGGGCGGCGGAGCACATCACGCACGCCGACGACGAGCTGCTGCTGCTCGTCGGCGTCGACACGCAAGTGTTCCACGGCTTCGTGCACTGCGGCGCGGCGGGCGCCATCACCGGCGTCGGCAACTGCCTCCCCACGGAGGTCCTGACGCTGGTCGAGCTGTGCCGTCGCGCTGCGGCCGGGGACGCCGAGGCGACGCGCCTTGCGCGCGAACTCGACGACGCCCTGCACGTGCTCTCGACGTTCGACGAGGGCCCCGACCTGGTCTTGTTCTACAAGCGCCTGGCGACCCTCTTGGGGGCCGACGCGTACGCCCGGTCGGTGGACCCAAGCGATGTGCTGAGCGCGAGCCAGAGCCGCTTCGTGGAGGCGCAACTGCGACGCTTCCAAGCGTGGTGGCGGGCGTGGCCCGGCCGGGACCGGGCGGTGGTCGGCGCAGGGCGTGCCTGAGCGCGCTCGGCGCCTTCAGCCGTGAACGGTTGCGTTCAGGCCGGGACGGCAGCGGCCGAGCGGATCGCCTCGACGAACTGCTGCTTGGGTTGGGCGCCGAGCACGCGGTTGCTGGCCTTGCGGTCGATGATCGTGTCGGGCACGCTGGCGATGCGGTAGGCCTGGCTGAGCACCGGGAACTCGGTGGCTTCGACGCCCTCGGCGATGATCTTGTCGTTGCCGAGCGCCAGCTCGAAGGCGGTCAGCACGGCGCGCGGGCAGTGGGGGCAGGTGGGGGTCACGAAGGTCTGCAGCAGCACGCTCTGGGCGAGGTCGCCGACGGGATCGCTGACGTCGGTGTCGGTGCCGACCATGCGGATCGCCTCGAGCAGCGTGCTGAACTCGTAGCCGGAGGGCAAGCCGACGTAGCGGAGGTTGGTGCGCGTCTCGCCCTTGCGCCGGAAGACGATCGTCGGGGCGCGGGTGATGCGAGCGGCTCTGGCTTCGTCGTCGCCGGCGATGGGCGTCTCGGTGACGGTGAGCTTGTCGCTCAGCGCAGCGACCTCGCGCAGCAAGCCGAGGGTCTCACGCTGCCGGCCGGTCTCGTCCTGGCCAGGGATGACGAGCGAGCTGCCCGTGAAGACCTTGAGCTCGACATCGTGGGCGAGGGTGTCGAGCAGCGGTCGGATCTTGGTCTTGACGTCATCGGTGAGCATGGCCATGGTGGGTCTCTCCTTCTCGGGTCGACACGCTAGCACATACCCAGAAGGGGTATCTACCCGTGACGGTACGAACGCGGCGGCCCGGCGCTGCCGCGGCGGGGCGTAAGCTCCGCTGCTCAGGTCTCGCGGCGTCCGTAACCCGCGTCGCGCGCGCGCAGCATCGCCTGAGCGCGGTCGGTGACGTGGAGCTTGCTGAAGATGTTCGACACGTGGTTCTTGACGGTCTTCTCGGTGATGTCGAGGCGTCTGCCGATCGCCGCGTTGGCCATGCCGCGCGCGATCAGGTCGAGCACCTCGCGCTCGCGGTCGGTGAGGTCGGGGAACGCGTCGAGCGGGAGGTCGGCGCGCGACGCCCGGAAGAACTGCAGGATGCGGCCCGCTACGGCAGGTCCGTAGATCGCCTCGCCGCGGGCGACGGCCTCGATCGCCCGCGCCAGGTCGTCCTGGCCCGCCCCTTTCAGCACGTAGCCGCGTGCGCCGGCCCGCATCGCGGCGAAGACGGTCTCGTCGTCGTCGAACATGGTCACGATCACGACGCCGACGCTCGGGTGGGCCGCCACGACGCGCCGCGTGGCCTCGAGACCGTTCATGTCCGGTATCTGGACGTCCATCAGCACGACGTCGGGCAGCAGCTTCGCGACGAGCTCCACCGCCTCCGAGCCGCCCGCCGCTTCGCCGACCAACTCGGTACCGGGCAGGCTGTCGAGGAGCGCACGCATCCCATCGCGGAAGAGCTGATGGTCGTCGACGACCACGACGCGGACCGGCCTCACGGCGCCCGCTCCGCGAGCGGGAGCCGTGCCCGCACGCGCGTGCCGCCGCCGGGCGGCCCGTCGACCGTGAGCGTGCCGCCGAGCTCGGCGGCACGCTCCGCCATCGAGTGCAGTCCGACGCCGTGCTCAGGCCGCGCCACGCGAACATCGCCGAGGCCGCGGCCTCGGCCGCGGCCATCGTCCGACACCTCGACCTCGAGCACGTCAGCAGCCCGCAGCAGCACCCGGCAATGCCGGGCCGATGCGTGCCGCACGACGTTCGTGAGCGCCTCCTGCACGATGCGGTAGGCGGCGACCTCGACGGCCGCCGGCAGCGCCGGCAGCGTCTCTGGCGCGGCGACGTCGACCTGGAGGTCGCCATGGTCGAGCTGGCGGGCGAACGCCCGCAGCGCTTCGACCAAGCCGAGGTCGTCGAGCGCCGGCGGGCGCAGGCCCTGGACCAGCCGGCGCACCTCGCCGACCGATCCGTGCACCTGCACGGTGGCGTCGCGCAGCAGCGCCTCCGCCCGGTCGGGTGCGCGGTGGACGACGTTCGAGGCTGCTTCGAGCTTCAGCGCGAGCGCCGCCAGCGTCGGACCGATGCCGTCGTGCAGGTCGCGCCTCAGGCGCCGACGCTCCTCCTCGCGGAGCGTCACGAGCTGCTGCCGCGAACGCTGCAGGTCGTGGTTGAGACGCATGGCGCGCACGGCGTTGGCCGCCTGCCTGGCGATGGTCGCGAGCAGGTCGTCGTCGGCCCTGGAGAGCGACCCGTCGACGTCACGCGCGCCGACCTGCAGCCGGCCGACCACCTCGCCGTCGGCGACGAGCGGGATCTCGAGGGCCAGCGGTTGCGGCCGCCCGTACGCTGCCGCCAAGCGAAGCGCGCCAGCCTCGTCCAGGGCGATGGCGACGTAGGGGAGACGGAGCGCTTCGGCGATCGTCTGGACAAGCGTCGGCAGCACCCGGTCGGGTTCGATCGTTGCCTCGAGGCGCTCACCGAGGCGACGGAGCAGGCGCATCGGTTCGTCACGCTCGCCGAACAGCCGGCGGTCGACGATGCGCTGCCAGCGCGCCCGCAGCGGCTGGAAGGCGATCGCCACGGCCGCGGTCGCGAGCAGGGCGAGCCAGGGGTCGCCGCGCTCACGCACGAGGCTCCCGATGCCGGTAACGAGCGCCACGTACAGCGCCACCACGGCCGTGGTGAGGCCGCCGTAGACGAGAGCGTGGCTGAGGAGTCGGTCGATGTCGAACAGGTTGTGGCGCACGATCGCGATCGCCACGGCGAGCGGGAACGCAGATGCGATCACGCCCACCGCGTTCGGTGGGATGCCCTCACGGCCGATCAGCGGCGGCAGCAAGTAGAACACGAGGCCGGCGCCGCCGACGGCGACGGCGGCGAGGATCACCCAGCGGACCTGCTTCGTCCCGATCGGCGTGATCTGCGCGCGCCCCTGCGCGACGAACGCGAGCACCGTCAAGGCCAGCGCAAGCGCGGCGTGGACGTCGACGCCGCGATGCCAGGTCGCGATCCACGCCGAGGCGTCGGCGCTCTGCGCGCGCTGCACGAGCACGTGGGCCGCCAGGAGCACGTACGGAGCGCCGAAGACGATCCACGGCGTCCAACGCCAACGCCCGAGCGCGGAGGGTGAGGGGAACTGCAACGCGAAGTACAGCCCGGCAGACCAGAACAGCATGAACCCGATGCCCGCACCCGCTTGGTAGAGCCAGAACCCGGTGATCCCCAGCACGTCGCCGACGTCCAGACCGAGTGACCAGGTGGTCGCCGCTACCAGTGCGCAGGCGCTGAGGAAGAACGGTCGCGAGGCGGCCGTGCCGGGTCGGCGGGCATAGACGAACGTCGCGACGAGCAGGTACACGAGCGCGAACACGATGGTGCCCCAGTTCGCGCGAGCGATGGAAGCGAGCGGGTAGCGCACCAGCGGGACGTCGAGCGCCGTGACGATCCCGTCACGGAGGACCTCGTAGCGTGCGACCTCGCCGTGCGCGCGCGTCACCCTGGTGGGGAAGCGCGTGAACAGGTCGGCCACGATCGCCGACATCGGGCGACCGTCGACGGCCGTGACGATGTCGCCGTCCGCGAGCGGCGTGGCGCTCGCCCCGACCGGGGCGACGCGCAAGCCCAAGGGTTCGAAGCCGACGCTACCGGGCGGCACCCGCGCGCCGTCCGACGGTGTCGCGAGCTGGACCCACAGGAAGGCGATCGCGACGGCGAGGAGCGCCGCCCCCACGGTGAGCCACGGCGCGTGAATGCGACGTGCGCGGGTCGCTGCTCCTGCGGTCGGCGCCGCCGCGACCTCCCTGGCATACGACGTAGCCATACGTGGGGCTACTGTAGTGCGGCGCGCGGCCCGGCGTCACGCGACGGCGAGCGCTCGGCGAACCCCGGCGAAGCGGAACGGGAGGCGTTGCCAGGCGTCGCCGTGGTCGCGCGAATGCCAGACCTCACCGTGACTGAGGCCGAGGTACACGTGACCGGGCGCCGCCGGGTCCGTCGCGAGGCCGTACGGCGGGTAGTCGAGCGGTGTCGGCAGACCGCCGCGCAGTGGCTCCCAGCCGGCGCCGCCTGAGGTGCGATACAAGGTGGCCGTCGCGCCACCGTCCGTGTGACCGAGCGGCATGCGCAGCGGCGCTCGAGGTGACCAGACCGGCGCCGCGGCGACGTACCAGATCTCCGGCCGCAGGGCATCGGCGGCGACCGCCACCGAGTAGCGTCCGGCCATGCCGCGCACGGTGTGGGTCCAGTGCTCGCCCGCATCGCGTGACACCGCCGGCCCGCCGCCGCCGGCCTCGTAGACCCAGTGACCGTCGCTCGCATGGAACGTCAAGGCGTGGCAGTCGCGGTCGGCCGAGCGGCGGTGCGGGCTCCAGCTGCGCCCGCCGTCGCTGCTGCGTACCACCGCACCCGCCTCGATCCCCGCCACGATCACGTCGGGGTCGGTTGGCGACGACGCGAGCCCCATCACGTAGGCGCGCATGTCGGGTGGCTCGGCGGGTGACAACCAGTACCAGCGTCGCACACGCCGGAACGCGTCAAGCTCGAACCAGGTGTCGCCTCCATCGCGGGAGACGAACACCGTGGCCGGCTTGCAGCCCGCGTACACGGTGGCGGGATCGGCGCGCGATACCGCCAGCGACGTCACGTCGCACTCGGCGAGCCCGACCGGTCGCCACGTGACGCCGCGGTCTTCGGAGCGCCACACGCCACGGTCGCGGGTGCCGGCGTACACCAGTCCGGCGACGCCGCCGTGGGCGGCCAGGCAGCTCGCGCGCACGCCTGGGAGCGTCGTGGACACGGTCCACGTGTGGTCACCGGTCCTCGAGGCGGTCTCGACGCCCTGGCCCGAGGTCGCCAGCAGGACGACGTCGTCAGCCGGCGCGCCGGCCCGACGAGCCGGGTCGACGCCGCGAAGCGTCACGGCCCGAGGCGCCGCCGAGCGAGCAGCAGCCCCACGGCCGCGAGCAGCCCGGCACCGAGATGGAACGCGCCGACGTCGGCGCGGCCGTTCGCGGCGGCGCTCGCCCCGATCGTCGACAACGCGGCGGCGAAGATCCAGAGCGTGCGGTGGGCCCAGACGGCGTTCGTGCGCCAGCCTGCAAAGGCGGTCATCAGCGCCAGCGACGCCAGTGCGGTGAGGAGCAGCGCGATCGTCCGGCCGCGGCCTGCGAGTTCGGCGGCCACGCTGGGATAGGCCGCCTGGAACTCGGCGGCCGAGACGCCCGTGTCGGCCTCGAACAGGGCCGGCGTCCCTACGGCCGCGAAGAGCCATGCCGCGCTCGTGAGCAACAGCGCGCACACGAGGGCGATCAGCGACCACCCCCACACGGTCGTCCTCGACGGTCGAACAGGTTCCAAGACGGTCATGGCGGTCCCCTCCCCGCGGCGCTCTGCCGCTCGACCAGCCGCTGCGAACCGATGTCGTCGGTGCGCGCGCGTGAAGGTCTCGGGAGCGACGCTAGGCTCCGGGCGGTCCCAGGTGCATGAGGCGGTCGGCCCAGCGCGCCGGGACTCAGGCGCTGGTGGTCGTGGGCGCGCTGCGGGTCCTGCCGGCGCTCTCGGGTGACGCGCCCGCCTCCCGCGCCATCAACCACGCGGGCAGATCCACGACCGGCAGGGTCATCGTCTCCAGCACCCTGAAGCCGAGCCGTTCGTAGAAGCCTGCGTTGCCCTCGGTCTCGGTCTCGAGGTAGACGGGCAGCCGGCTGCGGTCGCTGGCCTCGCCGATGCTCCGCATGAGCCGACCACCGATGCCGCGACCCTGCTGTTCGCGCGCCACGCCGATGATGGTGAGGTAGACGAAGCGGCGGCCGCGCATGTGCCGCCGGCGGGCCCGTGACCATGGGCGGAACACCTGCTGCAGGGTCGTCCCGACGCGGGAACCGACCTGCATCATCGGGCCGAAGGCGCCGCTCGCGATGAGCCCCCAGAGCGACATGTCGGCTCGCTCCCCCGGCACCCAGGCGGCGATGCCTTCCAACCGCTCGCTGTCGGCGGAGACGCCACCGTAGCGCAGCGAGTACAGCAGCGGCGTCTGGATGAATGCGCGGAAGGTCGTCTCGCGCTCGGGTACGTCGGCGAACACCGCGTTCCACAGCGGATCGTCGTGGAACGCGTCGATCAGCACAGCTCCGGCGGCTTCGAGGTCGGCGCGCGCCAACGCCTCGAGCGCCTGGGGCGAGAAGCGTTTCGATACCTTCGCTGGCGTCATCGCTGGCCTCCCGCCAGCGACGATACGGCGTGCTACGGTCGCTTCGCCGGGACCAACGTCTGGCGCGCGGATGCTCCGCGTTTAGAGGCATCGTGGGGCAAGGGGTCCGTCCTGAGCCCGTCCGGTCGAGCGCGAGCACTGCAGCGCTGGCCCCGCGGGCCTACCTCACCGCGCGCGTCGAGCCACGAGCGCAAGTGGTCGACGACCTCGCCGGCGCTTCGCTCGCCGTCGGCGATGTCGGCCTCGGCCCAGGCGCGACTGGCGCTGGCGTAGAGGGCGCGCG
>SLRS01000016.1 GCA_007130855.1 Trueperaceae bacterium
CCGTAGGGCTTCTGGATCACGTCGCTGAAGCGCTGGAAGTTGTAGTCGGCGAAGCCGAGCTGCTCGATCTCGGGGATGCTGGCGGCCTTCTTCAGGAGGCGCATCACGCACTTCTCGCCGTACACCGTCGGCAACGTCGAGAGGCGCAGGTCGACCTCGCTGGTCCGGTCCTTGAAGCGCACGCGGCCGTCTTGCGGGACGCGCCGCTCGGCGATGTTGAGCCCACCCATGATCTTGATGCGCGCGGCCAGCGCGCCGGCGGTGGCCCGCGGCATGGTCATGTACTCGCGCAGGCTGCCGTCCTTGCGCACCCGCACCACCACCTTGTCGGGGCGCGGCTCGAGGTGGATGTCGGACATGTCGTTCAGCAGCGCCTCGCGGATGATGTTGTTGACCACCTTGACGATGGCGTTGTCGTCGATGGCGCTGGTGTCCTCGGCGATCTCCTGCTGCCCGGAGCCGACCTCCTCGAGCACGGCCCGAGCGAGCTCGTCCATGTCGGCGCCGTCGCGGTAGAAGCGGTTGATGAGCCGCAGCAGCGTCTCCTCGGTCGACACCGCCGGCTGGATCTCCTTGCCGGTGATCAAGCGGATGTCGTCGAGCGCGAACACGTGGCGTGGATCCTTCATCGCCACCACCAGCGTGTTGCCCTCCTCACGGATGGGCATCGCCTGGTAGCGCCGCACCGTCGGCTCGGGGACCAGCGTCACGGCGTACGGATCGACCTTCACGTTGGCCTCGTCGAGGTACTCGTAGCCGAGCTGCATCGCCAGGCTCTTGGCCAGCATCTCGGGCGAGATCTTGCCCGACTGCACCAGCGTGTCCTCGAGCCGCCCGCCGCCTGAACGCTGCCGATTCAGCGCCTCGTCGACGTCGCCCTGGGTGACGTAGCCGAGGTCGATCAGGATCTCGCCCAGCGGCTTGACCTTGCCCAGCTTGGCCTGCTCTTCGAGCGCTTTGCGCAGCTGCTCACGCTTGAGCTTCTTGTTCATCAACAGCGTCTCGCCCAGGCGCCCCTTGTCGTCGGCGTACATCTGGTCGATGCGCTGCTGCACGGCGGCTTCGGGGGCCGCCACGAACGTCACCGGCACCTGGATGATCGCCTCGATGTCGCCCATGCGGCGCGGATCGGCGACGGCGATCACCAGCGTGTCGCCCTCCAGGCGGTAGGGCACGGCGTTGAACTGGACTGCGTCGAGGCGCAGCAGGTGCGTCGCCAGGCCGTCACGGGGCGGTTCGTCGTCGAGCGACTCGACGAACGACAGGCCCATCTGCTCGGCGAGCAGCCGCGCCAGGGTGTCGTCGCTCATCAGGCCCCGCTTGACGAAGATGCGGCCCAGCAACCCGCCGGTCTTCTGCTGCTCAGCGACGGCCTCTTGCAATTGCGCCTGGTCGATCACGCCGCGCTCGACCGCGAGCGCGCCGAGGCGATGGCTGGTGTCGACGTGGAAGTCGGAGGGCGGCTCCAGGCCGAGCCCGGGGTAGTACGTGGCGATCGCCCACTGCAGCTCCTTCTGGAGCGCCTGGTACGGTTCCACCACGCAGCCCGAGGCGTCCTCCGCCTCCTCGATCGCCAGCGCGTCGAGCGGGTCCTCGAAGGCCACGCGCAGCCGGTTGCCGTCGAGGGCGAACGGCAGCGCTCCGAGCTCGAAGGCCGTGTCGGCGGAGAGCCGGCCGAGCGCCTCGGGCATCACGTCGACGCGCGGCAGCATGACCAGCGGGATGCCGATGGACTCCTCGACGGCCCGCGCGATGCGCTGCTCGGAGATGACCCCGACGTTGACGAGCACGTCCGCCAGGCGCCCCCCGACCTCGGCGTGACGGCCGATGGCCTGTTGCAGCGATTCGTCCGAGACGTAGCCGCGCTCGAGCAGCACGGCCCCGAGCCGTTTGTCACCGATCGACAGGACTGCCACGGGTACCTCCGGTCAGGATGCGTCGTTCGAGCCGTCGCGCCAGGCGCGTGTGCGGGAGCTTGCCGGGCGTCAGCGGCCGTACCAGGATCGAGGTGAGTCCGGCGCAGTTCGCGCCGAGCACGTCGGTGAAGAGCTGATCGCCCACCATCGCGCTGGCGTCGCGCGGCGTGCCGAGGGCGGCGAGGCCGCGCCGGAAGGCGAACCAGAAAGGCTTGCCCACCAGCGCGAAGGCCGGCAGCCCGAAGCGCTCGGCCAGCTCGTGCACGCGCTTGCGCTCGCCGTTGGAGAGGATGACCACCCTGATCCCGGCCTCGCGCAGCGAGCGCAGCCAGGCCTCGGCCGACGGGCTCGGCGCGTCGGCGTTGCTGGCGATCAGGGTGTCGTCGAGATCGACCAGCACCCCGCGCACCCCGAGCTCCTCCAGGAGCGCTGGGGTGACGTCGGCGACCGTCTCGACATGCACGTCGGGGCGCACCACACGCAACGCTAGCACGCGGCCCGGCCGCGACCGGGCCAACCTTTTCACGTGCCCGACGAATCCTGATGGAGACGCGCCGGGCCCTGCGGGCGCGCCAGCCGCTCAGCCCTTGACCGAGCCGGCCAGCAGGCCTCTGATGAAGTAGCGGCCGAGGATGATGTAGATGATGAGCGTCGGCAGCGCGGCGAGGATGGCGCCCGCCATCGGCAGGTTCCAGCGCACCGCCTCGCCGCCGGCGAGCTGCGCCAAGGCCACCGTGATCGGCGCGCTGGCGCGGCGCGTCAGCGTCACGGCGAACAGGAACTCGTTCCAGATCTGGGTGAACTGCCAGATCACCACCACCACGAAGCCCGACACCGACAGCGGGAAGACGATGCGGGCGTAGAGCCCGAAGAAGCCGGCGCCGTCGATCTTGCCGGCCTCGAGCATCTCGTCGGGGATCTCGGCGTAGAAGTTGCGGAAGATCAGCGTCGTGATCGGTAGCCCGTAGACCACGTGCGTCAGGATCAGCCCCGGCAGGCCGCCGTAGAGGCCGACGTCGCGCAGGAACTGGAACAGCGGGATGAGGATGCTCTGGTAGGGGATGAACATCCCGAACAGCATCAGTGGGAAGATGATGTTGGCGCCCGGGAAGCGCCACTTCGAGAGCACGTAGCCGTTGAGCGAGCCGAGCATGGCCGAGATCACGGTGGCCGTGACGGCCAGCACCAGGCTGTTGCGCAGGCCCGACCCGAAGGCTTCCCAGGCGATGGCGAAACTCTCCCAATGCCAGCGCTCGGGTAGGTGCCAGGCGGTCGCGAGGCGAATCTCGGCCGGTTCCTTCAGGGCCGTGACGACGACCAGGTAGACCGGGCCGAGGAAGAAGATCGCCGCGAGCAGCAGCAGCAGGTAGGTGATCCAGCGCGTCGGGAAGCGCCTGCGCCGCAACGCCGCGATCATCGCCGCACCTCGCCGCGGAGGCTGCTCCACAGGTACGGGACGATCACCAGTGCGACCATGAGCAGCAGCACCATCGCGATCGCAGCGCCGTCGGCGAACTGGTTGCCGCGGAACGCGCGCAGGTACATGAGCAAGGCCGGCACGCTGGTGGTGGCGAGGTCGGGACCCGCCATGGCCCAGATCAGGTCGAAGATCTTGAGGCTGATGTGGCCCAGGATGATCATCGCCGAGAGCGTGATCGGCCCGAGCAGCGGGAACACCACGTGGCGGTAGACCTGGAAGCCGCTGGCGCCGTCGACGAGCGCGGCCTCACGCAACTCTTCGGGGATGCCGCGCAGGCTCGCCAGGTAGAGCGCCATGGTGTAGCCCGACATCTGCCAGGTTGCCGCGAGGATGATGCCGATCAGGGCCAGGTTGAAGCCGCGCCGTTCGGGGAAGGGGAGCAACTCGACGCCCGGCCCGCCGGCGACGCCCCAGGCCGCGAGTGCGAGGCCGACGATCCCGAAGCCGAGCGCCTGGCCGTGCTTCGTGTTGCGGTATGCGCCCCAGGCGAGCGCCAAGAGCACCACGGCCACGACCACGGCGGTGATGCTCGGCACCTGATTCCAGTCGAAGCGCCAGATCTGCTCGCGCGAGGTGGTCCAGGCGAAGCGGCCCGGCGGGAGCCCCACGTAGGTGGGCAACAGGTTCACGCCGCCCTGGGGCTGCAGCATCCAGCGCCAGACGGTGCCGGTGACGATGAACGCGAGGGCGAAGGGGTAGAGGAAGATGGTCCGGAAGAACCCCTCGCCCTTCACGCCGCGGTCGAGCAAGATAGCGAGCGCCAAACCGAGCCCGAGCGTCGCGCCGATGAAGAACACGGTGAAGAACACCAGGTTGACGAGGTCCTGGCGGAAGCGGGCCTCGAGCATCCCGGTGAAGAGCCGCTGATAGTTGTCCCAGCCGACGAAGGAGAGCTGCGGGCTCACCGCCAGCGCCTGGGCCGGGTCGCGTCCCCAGTCGGTGAACGAGACGTAGGCCGTCTGACCGATGAAGCCGTAGACGAAGATCGCCAGGACCACCAGCGACGGCAGCAGCATCAGGATGGCGGTCAGTCGGTCGCGCGAGAGGCGGCGCATGGCGGTAGCGAAGGAGGGGGCGCACGGGGCGCCCCCTTCGCTTCGCGGTCCTTAGCGGGCTAGCGCCCGACGCCGTACTGGAGCGCGACGGCCTGGGCGGCCCTGGCCGCGGCTTGGGCGTTGCCGCCGGTGTCGTAGAAGACGTCGAGGGCCAGGAAGAAGTTGTCGCGGAAGGGATCGCTGCCGACGGTGCCGTGCATCAGGCTGCCGACCTGGCGGTCGACGGCGAAGTCGGCGGCGGCGTCTTGGAGGTACGCGTTGTAGAGGCTCATGTCGCTGTCGAGTCGTGGCGCGATCGAGCCCTTGACCGGGTTGAAGGCATCTTGGCCTTCGAGCGAGCCGGCCACGCGCAGCCAGGCGATGGCGTTCTCGCGGTTCGGCGCCCCTACGGGCAGGCCGAACGAGTCGGACAGCACCATGAAGATGCCGTCGGTGCCGGGCGAGGCGGCCCAGCCGAAGCCCGTGCCGGGCTCCAGCTCGAGCGTCGTGTACATGTAGCCCGCCGCCCAATCGCCCATGATGTTGAACGCGGCATCGCCGTCGACGACCATGTCGGTCGCCTGCTGCCACGACAGACCCGCGGCGTCGGGGTTCGTGCACGCGAGGACCTCGCCGAACAGCTCCCACGCCTCGACGCCGGCTTCGGAGTCGAAGGCCAACTCACCCGTCCACAGCTGGCTGTACTGGTCGGGTCCCATCGCCGCGAGCGCCACCGACTCCCACAGGTGGATGACGGTCCACGCCTCGCCCAGCGACAACGGCGTCACGCCCTCGGCCTGGATCGTCGGGCAGATCTCGAGGAACTCGTCCCACGTGGTGGGCGCCTCGATGCCCCACTGCTCGAGGTTGTCGGGCACGTACCACATGACGTTGGAGCGGTGGATGTTGACCGGGACGCTCCAGATGCCTTCAGGGGTGCTGATCAGCTCGATCAGGTCGGGCGAGAGGACGTCGAGCCAGCCCTCCTCCTGGAACAGGAAGGTCAGGTCCTCCATCCGGTCGGCGATGACCCAGGTGAGGATCAGTTCGTCGCCGGCGTGCACCTGGAAGGTGTCCGGCGGCTGACCGCCGAGCATGCGGGTGCGGAGCACGGCTCGCGCCACGACGCCGGCGCCACCGGTCACGGCCGCGTCGTTGACGGTGATCTCGGGGTACTGCTCTTCGAAGACCTCGATCAGGGCCTGGAGGGCGGGACCCTCGTCGCCGGCCCACCAGTGGAAGACCTCGATCTCGTTCGCGGCGGTCATGGTCAGACCGGACGCGAGCAGGATTGCCAACAATCGACGCATGTGTTCACCTCGGTACTACCGAACGAGCGGGCTCGAATGACGAGACGTTGCCGTCGAAAGCGTTCAGGCTCTCACCTCCTCGGGCAGGTGTTCTGGCATCACTGCAGGGTCAACAGTATAACGCTTCCCGTGTGCCGGCGCCGTCAAGCGGCCGCGCCTCAGGCCCGCGCGAGGGCGTCGTGCAGCAGCTCGAGGAACGCATCCGGGTCGTCGAGCCAAGGGTAGTGCCCCGTCTCGAGCAGCCCCGAGAGCGCCTGCGGCAGCCGCGCCAGGCCGGCCTCGACCTGATCGGGGAAGGCGGTGCCGTCGCGCGTCCCCACCAACACGATGACGTCGCAGCTGAGGTCGCCGAGTTCGGCGAGCACGTCGGCGTGCCAGGGGCGCTCGAGCTCGGCGGTCGCGTGCGGGCCCAGCAGCACCGTCGAGTCGGCGTGCTCGAGCCGCATGCGCGCCGCGGGATGGGTGAACTCGAGCCGGTCGAACAGCTGCTTGGCCGACACCCACGAGAAGGCGCTGTCGACCAGTTCGTCGGGGTCGATGGCGCTCGGGTCGGCCAGCGCCGCCTCGGGCGGCAGCGCCGCGTCGGCCTGGTCGCTCTGCAGCGCGGCGCTGCGCTGCAGCGTGCGCGCCAGCATCGGCATCGAGAACCAGGGGTTGACCAGCACCAAGCGCGTCACCCATTGCGGGTGACGGAGGCCGGCGCGCACCGCGATCACGGCGCCGAACCCGTGCGCGAGCAGCGTCACGCCGCCGTCCCAGGGCGGGCTCTCGCGCGCCAGTGCCTGCAGCACGGCGGCCACGTCGTCGGCCAGCACGTCGAGGTCGAAGGGGCGATCGGCATAGGAGCGCCCGCCGCCACGTTGGTCGGCGTAGATCATCCGGTAGGCCTCGAGGTCGTCGCCGACGAGTTCGCGGAACGAGTGGGCGTGGTAACCGGGGCCCCCGTGCAGGTAGTAGACCGGCGCCGCGCGCGGCGGCCCGGCCTGCTCGACGTACAGGTCGGCGCCCGGTCGCTCGACGTGGTACGCCTCGTCGAGCCGCTCGCTGCCGTCGGCGCCGTCGCTGCCGTCGGCGCCGTCGACGCCGTCGACGCCATCGGCGTTCACGTCGCCGGCGCTCACGCCGCGGGCTCCTGCACGCGTCGGAAACGCCAGCTGCGCGCGCCCTCGACGAGCGCGGGCTGCGGCGCCGTCGCGGCGCACCCGGTCAGCAGCCACAGGTCGTCTCGATCGGTGCTGCGCAGCAGCGCGGTGGCGACGCCTTGGGCGTGCCAGCGCGCGGCCTGTCGCTGCAGGCGCTCGCGGGCGTCGGGACCAGCGAGTTCGACGAAGTGCACGTGCGCGGCCTCTGGCATGGCGTCAGTGTAGAGCGGCGCGACGGTGACCCGGGTCGCAAAGCCGGCGCCCGGCTCTGATAGCCTGACGGTATGCGGCCGCCACCTCACGGTCCCGGCCAGCGCAGCGCGCGCCCCAAGCGTCGCACCCTGCACGACCTGCGGCCGCTGGTCCGAGCCGGGCAGTACCGACTCGGACCGCACGCCTTGCGCCACGCTGCCACCGAGGGATTCACCGAGCTCGATGTAGTCGCTACCGTCCTGCACGGACGCGAGTTGGCTCGCTACCTGCACGACGAGCGCCTGCTGGTGCTCGGCTGGGTTCCGGTGAGCCCGAGTGTGCGCATCCCGCTGCACGTGGTCCTCGAGTACCGCAAGCAGCGTTGGGTCGACGTGGTCACCGCCTTCATCCCCAGCGAACCGCACCGGGCGGCCTCGCGCACGCGCCTCGCCGAGCTCCTGCGGCACGACGGCAACGAGTTGCGCGTGAAGCGCGTGGGCCCGGGTGCCCAGCGCCGGACGCCGGGCGGCGATCACGACGACGGCAGCGCGTAGCAGCGCCTGGCGTTGGCGTCGAGGCGCGCTTCCAGCGCCGCCGGATCGAGGCCGCGCAAGCGCGCCAGCGCCGCCGCGGTGAACACCACGTTGCCCGGCACGTTGCGCTGACCGCGGTGCGGAACCGGTGTCAGGTACGGCGCATCGGTCTCGACCAGGAGGCGGTCTTCGGGCACCGCCCGGGCAGCCTCGTGGATGGCGCTCGCCCGCGCGTAGGTGAGGTTGCCGGCGAACGACACGAACCAGCCGAGCGCCAGACCGGTGGTGATCAACGCCTCGTGCCCATTGCAGCAGTGCAAGATGCCACGGCCCCAGCCGTGCTCCTGCAGCATCTCGGCGGCGCTGCGCGAGGCGTCGTCGCGTCCGTCGCCGTCGCGCACGTGCAGCACCAGCGGCAGGTCGTGCGCCCGAGCGAGTTCGGCCTGCCAGGCGAACGAGCGTCGCTGCGCGTCGAGGGCGTCGACCTGCCAGTAGGTGTCGAAGCCGGTCTCGCCGATCGCCACCACGCCCGGCTCTCGCACGAGCGCTTCGATCGCCGCACGCGCCGCCGGATCGGCGGCACGCTCGGCGTCGCTCGGGTGCAGGCCGACGCTCGCGAACACGCGCGGCTCGCGGGCCGCGAGCGCTACCGCGGCGCGGCTGCGCTCCGGGTCGGTGCCGATCGTGACGAGGGCCGCGAGGTCGTTGTCGAGCGCTGCGGCGAGGTCCGCTACGCGGTCGAGGTGGCAGTGGGTGTCGATCATGAGCCGCCATGCTACCGCCGTGAGAATCGTGTAAGAGAACGCCCGTTACCATCCTGTCAATCGCTGCGCGACCCGAGAGGACTGGTCAACCGATGCTGCAGAGTGCGAGTACCCCGAGCGATGCGTTACGGAAGCTCAGCAACGAGCAGCTGAGCGACATCATCACCCATTGTGAGAGCGCGATCGCCGCCGGAAGCGCCGAGATCGACGACTACGAGGCCTTCGTGCTGGCGCAGAAGGAGCTCGCTCGGCGCACCTGGGCCTAGCGGCCCTCTCGGCGCGGCGGTGGCCCCAGGACCCGGCCGCCGCCGCGCGCGCCTGGTTTCTCATCGCCTTGCCACCGCGCGTGCGGCATGATGAGCGGCGATGATCCTCGCTCAGGTCGACCGCATCCGACCGGCGCGCTGCGCCCGCTTCGTCTTGCTGGCCGGCG
>SLRS01000148.1 GCA_007130855.1 Trueperaceae bacterium
AGGTGATGCGAGCAGCGCGGGCGCTCTACTTCACCTACTACACGGCGCTGGCGGCGGTGCTGCCGTACCTGGCCCTCTACTACGAGCACACGGGCCTGAGGGGATCGCAGATCGGCGTCCTGGCCGCCCTGATGCCGCTGATGATGCTGATCGGCGCGCCCCTCTGGGCGGAGTTCGGTGACGCGACCGGGCGCTACCGTCTGGTCCTGACGGCCTCCATCGGGTCGTCGATCGTGCTCGCCCTGGGACTCTCGGTCGCCAGCTCGTTCCTGCCGCTCGCGCTCCTGGTGGCGCTCTTCGCGTTCGGTATCGCACCGGTGATGCCGCTAGTCGACCACGCGGTGCTCGAGGAACTCGGCGACCGATCGCACCTGTACGGGCGCCAGCGCATCTGGGGAGCGTACGGCTGGGGTCCGGCCGCCCCCGCGATCGGCTGGCTGATCGAGCGTCACGGAATCGACCTGATGTTCTACGTCTACGCGGCGGTGATGTCCTTGGCGCTGCTGGTAGCGCGCCGGATACCCCTCGCCACACGCGGCGGCGGCCGGCGCTTCGGGGTCGGAGTCGCCACGATGGTGCGGGACGTCCGCTGGCTCGCGTTCCTCTTCGCGGCGTTCGTCGGCGGCATCGGCCTCTCGGTGTCGCTCAACTTCTTGCCGCTCTACATGCGAGCGCTCGGTGCCGACTACACGCTGATCGGGCTCGGGATCGCCGCTGCCACCGTGAGCGAGCTGCCGATCCTCGCGTTCGGTGGCTTCCTGCTCGTGCGGCTCGGCGCGCGTCGCATCCTGATCGCATCGCTCCTGGCGTACGCGCTACGGATGGGGCTCTACCCACTGATCACGGTGCCAGGCTGGATCCTCGCGGTCCAGCTGCTCCACGGCCCGACCTTCGCCGCCATGTGGATCGCGGGCGTCGCGTATGCGAAGCGCCTCGCGCCGCCGGGCTCGGGAGCCGCGGCGCAGGGGCTGTTCACCGGCGTCGCGATGGGGCTCTCGGGATTCGTCGGTGGACTCTACGGCGGCTTCACGTACGAGTGGCTCGGCCCGCGCTGGATGTTCGCGCTGGTCGCCGCTCTGGCCCTCGGCGGCGCCGCACTGCTGGCGTTCGCCACGCGCCGCGACGCCGACGTGCGTGACGGAACGTAGCCCAAACGCGTAGCGTACCGACCGTGATCGGCCCAGGGCCGCTGGCGGTCGGCCTCACGGGGGCGTGGCTCCGCGTGCAGAGCGCGGCGTGCTCGAGTGGCGGAGGCGGCAGGGCGAGTTGGCGCGAGACCGGGCGCTGCGCGCCGGCTGATCCGCGAGCGTGGGGGGCAGTGGGAGGGCCGCCGGCCCTCCCGACCGTGCCGATGGCGTTGACTGGGCGCATCGATGGCGAGTATCGTAGGGAACGCGCGGGTCTTCAAGATCCCGCGGCCTCGGGGTGTAGCGCAGCCTGGTAGCGCACTTGACTGGGGGTCAAGTGGTCGCTGGTTCAAATCCAGTCACCCCGACCAGCATGAACGCCGTCCCCAACGGCGCTTGAAGGAGAATGCGACCTCGTCCAACCGGGGTCGCATTCGTTTTTGTTGTGTCAGTGGTGTGTCGCAGCATCCGCGGTCAGTTTGCGGGAGCGCGAGACGCTTCCGGCGCTGCCCGGTCGAGCTGCTGCTCGAAGCGCTGCATCCAGTCGACGGTGACGGCCTGGTCGCCGTGCATGTACGTGTTCGCCGTCTGCTGGATGGTCGCGTGCCCGAGCACGTCCCAGACCACCTCGAGCGGCGTCGCAGCCTGCACGTCAAAGGTCGCGAAGGTGTGCCGTTCACCCCGCGCACGCGAACACCGGCACACCTTCGAGGTCGAGTTCATCCGTGCAGGTGGCGACGCCATCTCCCTCCAGCGGCTGCTTGGCCACACCACCGGGCGGCGCAGGGCTCAGAATCGATCGCTCAGCGCGTGGAACGGGCTGCGTCCGCCGCCCAGCGCATGCAGTGCCCCCAGTGCGGCGTCGTCACCCTCGGCCAGGCCGGCGTGCCTGAGCGCGCCCGGCGTGGCGCCGCCGCCGACGAGCAGCGGCAGCGCTCGCACGTCGGCTTGCACGTCGGCGGGGCCCGGTGCGGGCGTGACGCTGCAGCCCTCGCCGTCGGCGGCGACGCGCCAGGTGCCGTCGTTCCAGGGGGCTGTGCCGTCGACGACGCGCAGCGTCACGGGCGCGGCGGAGTCTGGGAACGGGAGACCCCGCAACGCCGCCGCGACGTCGACCACCCGCACCATGCGGGTGCCGTGCGTCGGGACGGCGTGCGCGTCGGTCCACGACCAGGCCAGGTCGCTGTCGCGCGGGACGTCGACGACCACGCGCTCGGCCTGGCCGTGGTAGGCGCGCAGCAGCCGCAGCAGCGCCGCGTGACCGGCCGCGCTGCACCAGAGCGCGTCGTGCACCACGAGCGTGGTGCTGTCGTGACCCTCGGAGCGCAGCTGCAGGACCGCGTAGGCGTCGCCGAGGTCGAAGGCCGCGCCGCGGTCACCAGCCGCGGGCTGGAGGTCGTCCCAGCAGTCCCACGGACCGGTGGTGCGAGCGTTGGTGAAGTTCCAGAGTGCGGCGCAGCGCCGGTAGAGCGGCGCCAGCGCCGCCCCGAGCGGACCCTCGAGGGCGACGGCGTCGGTGGTGCTCGGCGGCCCGAGCGCAGCGATGGGCAGGCGCAGGCGTACACCCGCCGGGAGCGCCTGCCACCCGAGTCGCTCGTAGAAGCGCGGGTCGAACGGGTAGAGCATGCTCCAGCCGGTGCCCTCGTCGCGCGCGCGCTCGAGCAGCCGCAGCATCAGGCGTCGGGCGACGCCGCGGCGGCGCGCGGACACTTCGGTCTGCACGGCGCCGATCCCGAGCAGGCGGCGCGGGAGGCCGGCCACGAAGGTCTCGAAGCGGTGACCGGCGGCGCTCGCGACCAGCCGCCCGGCGCCGTCGAAGGCACCGATGGTCGAGGCCATGCGCTGGCGGAAGGCAGCGTCGGTCTCCGCGTCGTCGGGGAAGCCGAAGGAGTGGTCGCGCAGCGCCCGGTACGCGGCGAGGTCGTCGGCGGTCAGGTTGCGGATGGCGTACCCGGCAGCGCCGGTCGACGCTGCGGCCGCCTCAGGCGTCGTCACGGTGCGACCACGGCAGCGAGATACGGCGCTCGACGTCGGTCCGCAGCACCATCGTGGTCTCGGTGCGCACGACACTCTCGAGCATGAATGGCTGGTCGAGGAACCCGTCGAGCGCAAGGGTGTCGTTGGCGCGCACCTTCGCGACGTCGGCGTACGTCCCGGCCACCGCGTGCAGCGCCATGATCTCCGGCATGCTCAGGAGCCCGGCCACCAGCGTTTCGGCGGGCTTGCGCGGTTGCGGGGCGATCGCCACGAAGGCGCAGATGCCGAGCCCAACGGCGGCCGGGTCGATCACCACCTGGTACCCGCGGATGCCGCCGGCGTGCTCGCGCTTGCGGAGGCGCTCGCCCTTCGCCGCGGCCGGCAGCCCGACGGCCTTCGCCATGGCAGCGTCGCTGGTTCGACCGCCTCGCGCAGAACAGCTGAGGATGCGTTGGTCGATGGCTTCGAAGCTCATGGCGCCGAGGCTACCACCGCCGCCCGGTGCTCCGTTGCGGCGGCGTCGCCTTGCGTTGCGACCACGATGCCAGGCCACCGACACCAGCGCCGCGCGCTACGACGGCATGCACGGCTTCCATGTGGAACCGTGCTGCATGCGCGTCTCGTTCATCCAGGCCGAGTCGCATGATGGCCGCGCTCGGCGCGTAGACGGCCGATAGGATGTGCCCGTGGCCGTCAGCATCGCGGAGATCGTCGCCCTCTCGCTCCTGGCCGATTGGCTGTTCCGCCGGCTGGGGCTGCCAGGCCTGCTCGGCATGCTCCTCGTCGGGGTCCTGTTGGGCCCGTATGTCATCGGCGTGATCGATCCGTCGCTCCTGGAGATAGGAAGCGACCTCCGCGTCATCGCGCTGATCGTGATCTTGTTGCGCGTCGGGCTGGAGTTGAGTCGGTCGACGCTCCATCGCGTCGGCAGACGTGTCCTACTCCTGGCATTCATACCTGCTGTGATCGAGATGGCTGCCATCACACTCGTCGCCCCGAGCCTGCTGGGCCTCACGAGACTCGAATCGCTCGTGCTGGGCACCGTGCTCGCCGCCGTGTCCCCGGCGATCATCGTGCCGGCCATGCTGCGGTTCAAGGCGCAGGGTCGAGGCGAAGTGAAGGGCATCCCTTCGATGGTGATGGCGGCTGCATCCGTCGACGACGTGTTCGTGATCGTCGTGCACAGCGCCGTACTCGGCATCTACGTTGGTCACCACACCGGCATCGCCATGCAGGTCGCCTCCGTCCCGATCTCACTGGTGGCAGGCGCGATGGTCGGCCTCGGCGCTGGCCTACTCCTCTACCACGTCTTTGCCCGCTTCAATCCGCGGGCGACGAAACGGGCTCTGGCAATCGTCGCCCTCTCGGTCCTGATCGCGGTTCGGCTCGAGGCTGTGCTCGAGGGCGTCTTCCCCTTCGCCGGTCTCGTGTCCGCCATGGCCATAGGCTTCATCATCCTGGAGCGCGACGAAGCCATGGCGCATGAGTTGTCGGCCAAACTCGCGAAGGTATGGGTCTTCGCCGAGATCGTGCTGTTCTCGATGGTCGGCGCCGAGGTCGACGTGCGCCTCGCGTGGCAGGCAGGCCTCGTCGGCGCGGCCACCATCTTCCTCGGCGTGCTCGGACGCACTGTCGGCGTCTGGGGCTGCCTCCTCGGTAGCGCTCTCACCACTCGCGAACGCCTGTTCGTTGCGGTTGCGTTCTCTCCGAAGGCGACTGTCCAGGCCGCCATCGGTGCGTCGCCGCTGCTCGCCATGCGCGCCGCCGCCATGGACACGGGGCCAGGCGAGCTCATCCTCGCCATCGCGGTGCTCAGCATCGTCCTGACGGCTCCCCTGGGCGCCTGGGCCGTGCAGCGATTCGGAGATCGTCTCCTGGAGCAGCATCACGCCGGCTCGTCATCGTAGCCTCGACCTGCCTCGGTTGCCGCGGTCCTGGAGCCTGGCTACCAGCAACGTCGCGAAGCGCGTCATGCCCCCCGCTCCTGCGCTGACGAAGGTGTGCGGCAGGACGCAAGGGAACGATTGGGTGAAGGTCTGGATCGGTCGCGACACGGCTCGATCGTGGCGGACACGGATCGACGGGCGCGTCGTGCACCCGGAGGAGGGCGCGAGCGGCTTCCTGGTCGACGAACGCAAGCACCACAATGCGCGTCGGGCGTTACCGGCCGGGCTGGGCACGTGCGTCAGCTTCGACGCGCTCGCCGGCTCGCGCACGACCGCGCGGCAGGCTGACAAGTGGTCGCTGGTTCAGATCCAGTCACCCCGACCAGGGCGGTCAAGCGTGGCCTTGATGAAGCCAGCGGATCCCGCACGCCGGTGATCCGCAGGCTTCATGTGTCGGCCGGGCCGCGTTCGTCGTCCTTGACGGCGTCGCGTGGCGCCAACGACTCCAGCCGACGGCCGCGCGCATCGATTCCGAGCATGTCGACGAACTGGTGCTAGGCTGCCCCCGTTGTGAGCCAAGCGAGGCCGAGCTCGTGCCGGTCGTTGGCGACGGCAACGCGGAACTGTCTCCGATCGAACACGGCGCGTGATGCATGGGCGCGGCACCAACGAGGCCGGGCGAACTCGAGGCCACTTGCGAGCGCGCAGCTATCCCCTCGCTACCTATGCCTGAGCAGAGTAGCCGAATCTGCTAATGTGGCTAGTAGTCGTATTCGTCAATGCTGCGTCCGGGATCACCGTCGCGCCATCTACATCCTCGAACCGGTCTCAGCGCGGTGCGAAGGGAAGATCCTTATGATCAAGGCCTACATCATCGGTGCCATCATAGGCGCCATCCTCGTCATGATCATCGGCTTCGTGTGGGGCGGCTGGATCATCCAGTCGACGTCCGAACGACTGGGTGCTGAGCGTGTGGACGCCGCGCTGACGAGCGCCCTGACCCCGATATGCGTGGACCGCGCCGTCGAGGAGCCCGAACGCTTCGATATGCTCGCGGAAATCACCAGTTCCTTCGAGCGCAGGCGCTTCGTTGAGGAAGCCGGGTGGGCCACTCCCCCCGATAGGGACCAGCCACACAGGGGCATCGCTACGGCTTGTGCTGCGGCCCTCGACGTAGCGGCGCGCTCCCAACCGTAAGCCGCGTTCGGAGCCCGTCGGGTGACGGGCTCCGGCACACCGATCGCTATCGAGACGCGGACTCGACGAAGCGCCGGTAGGCGGCTGCCGGCACCGCTCTAGCTCGTCGAGCTCTAGGTCGTCGGCCAAAGGTTGGCGCCTTGGAGCTGCGCTGGCTCGCCGGCCTGACCCGGCTCGAGTGGCTCGACCTCGGCGCCAACGCGCTACGAGACCTGTGACGGCTCGCTGTCTTGCTCGCACCAGCATCGCTCCGCCTCAACAACAACGAGATCAAGGACCTCTCGCCGCACTCCGGACTCCCCCGCGCTCACGAACCTACGGCTGCGCGGCAACCGCCTCCGCGACCTCGGAGCGCTGCTGCACTTCGCTGGCATCGGCTCCGTCGACGTCTTGGACGTCGGCGGCAACCTCCTCCCGAGGGTGCTATGCGATCCAACGAGCGCACCGGGCTATCCCGATTGCCTCTACCCGGCAACAGATGCCCTCGTGCTCTACCGATGACCGCCGATCCATCGAGCTCCCGACCCCTAGCGCTCGATGTGAAATACCTCACGCCACGCGCTGCGATGGGTGTGCCGGGAACTGGTGCGAGGAGGGAGTCTTGCTAGGGCAGCCGTCGGAGGACGTTCTCGCGCAGGACCGGAGGTAGTCGAGTGTTGATCAAGCGTCGGACGCACATCACGTTGGTAGGCGCGCTCGCGCTGCTGCTGGCAGCTTGCGGCGGGCTCACGGATCATGACGCGAGTCTGGCCGAGTTCGAGGTGGCCCGTGCGGCGGCCACGGCCGAGTCGGGCGAGTACCTGTTGGTGCATCGCGGGGCGCTGAACGCCCGCACGCGCAACGCGATCGCAGCCGCCGGCGGGAAGATCGTGCGTGAGATCCCGCAGATCGGCGTGACGGCGGTGCGCTCGAGCGACCCGAACTTCGCTCGCGCCGCGTCGCGCATCAGAGGCGTTACCCACGTGGGCCCAGACCTGATGCTGGGGCTCGAGCTGCCCGCCGCTCGGGTGGCGCACGAGGCCATCACGGTCGAGGGCATCGGGGACAACGACCTGTACCTTGCGCTCCAGTGGGACATTCGCCGCGTCGGCGGCGACGCCAGTACCTGGGCGATCCAGAAGGGCGCCGGCGCGACCGTGGCGGTGCTCGATACGGGCGTCTACTCGGACCACCCTGACATCGCGCCGAACTACGCCTACGGGAAGGACTTCACCGACATCACCGTCGAGTTGCCCCCCGGCTGGATCATGTGGGATCAGGGCGGCCCGCAGGACTACGAGGGGCACGGCACGCACGTGGCCGGCTCGATCGCCGGCGCCATCACCGCGGGGCGCATCATCGGAGTGGCACCGGAGGCCAGCATCGCCAACTACAAGGTGATGGTGGCGGTGCTGGTTCCCGACGACGATGGTTACTACGCCACCGGCATCGGCTTCCAGTCGTGGATCGTCGACGGCATCGTGACCGCGGCCGACGACGGCGTGGACGTCATCAACATGAGCCTCGGCGGCTGGCGGGCCATGAACGAGCCCGGTGGCGCAGCCGCGTACGTGTCATACCTGCGCGCCACCCAGTATGCGCGGCAGCGAGGCACGCTGGTAGTGGCGTCGTCCGGGAATGCCGGGCTCGACCTGACGCGGGTTCGTCCCGAGTTCCACGTGCCCTCCGGCACGCCGGCGGCGCTGTCGATCAACGCCACGGGTCCCGACGACTCGCTGGCGTTCTACAGCAACTACGGCGCCTCCGAGACGCGGGTTGTCGGCCCGGGCGGCGACATCTCCGCGGCGCCCTTCAGCTACTGCTTGAGCGCCTACAGCCCGCTGAACGCCTGGGCGCCCGGCGCGGGCTGGGTGTTCTCGATCGGCACCAGCATGGCCGCGCCAAAGGTGGCGGGCGTGGCGGCCCTCGTGTACGCGCAGAACCCGGGCATCAGGCCGGCGCAGGTGGAAACCCGGTTGCAACAGACAGCCGAGTCCCTCGATCACCGTGGCTTCAGCGCCGAGTTCGGACACGGCATGGCGCACGCCTACCGGGCGCTCACGAATCGGCGGCGGTAGGGACCGTGTAGTGAACCACCTCGCCTGCCGGGGCGGCCACTGCCGCCCCGGCAGGCAGGTTCACCCGAGCGGCGCCACCTCCGTGATCGAGTCGTCTCGACGGCGACTCCCAGCGAGTGATCGGGGTCTACTGAGCGTGCGCTTGCGATTCGGTGGCGCGCTGGCGTTACAACGGCGGCAAGCGACCTCGGTGACGTAATCGTCTTGATGCCCTCGACCCGGTACCCACCTCCGGTTTCGACGGTGTCCTGCGCGACTTCAGCGGGTTGGTGTCCGCCGGCTACGGCGTCGAGATCTCTGGAGCCGATGGCGAGGAGATCGCCCCCTCGATCCCTACGCCAAGCCGAGTTGCTCGTCGACCACCAGATCGTGCATCACGGTCGTCCGGGAGTTCCTCTCTGAGCACGAGCACCCGCAGCGTTCACCCGTCACCGTGCGCTCTTGCGCCGATCGGCTCGGGGTGTTCCCCCGCGCCACGGGGGCGACGCCCATCGGTGACCTGAG
>SLRS01000275.1 GCA_007130855.1 Trueperaceae bacterium
CCAACGGCGTGGCGGCGCAGGCCGCGGTTGCGATCGAGAACGTGCGCCTGTACGAGCGCGCCCGCGACGAGGCCACCGACGAGGCGCGCCGGCACCTCGCGCGCGAGTTGCACGACTCGGTCAGTCAGGCGATCTACGCGATCGTGTTGACCACCCACGCCGCCCAGCGGCGTGCCGAGCGCGACCCCAGCAAGGCGCACGAGGCGCTCGACACGGTGATCGAGCTGGCCGAGGCCGCCTTGGCCGAGATGCGCGCGCTGATCTTCGAGCTGCGCCCCGAGGCGCTGGCCGACGTCGGCCTCGTCGGCGCCCTCCATCGACAGCTCGACGGCCTGGAACTGCGCCACGGACTCACGACCGAGCGCGACCTGCCCGACGAGCCGAGCCTCCCCTTCGCCAGCAAGCAGGTCTTGCTGCGGGTGGTGCAGGAGGCCCTACACAACGTCGTCAAGCATGCCCGCGCCTCCTGCGTGCGGGTGCACGCCTGGGACGAGGGCGAACGTCTGCACCTGCAGGTGCGCGACGACGGCGTCGGCTTCGATCCCCAGGCCTCGTTCCCGGGACACCTCGGCCACACGTCCATGCGCGAGCGCCTCGCCGCCCTCGGCGGCCATCTGCGGCTCACCAGCGCTCCAGGTGCGGGCACCACCATCGCGCTCGACGTGCCGCTCACGACCACGGACGCGCCCGCTACCGGTGTCGTCGAGCGAGCGAGCGTCGCCGGGGCGCCGGCTCGGCCGGACGCGCGCCAGGAGACGAAGGGTGCCACGTGAACCGCCGGGCCGCCGGTACGCTGCTGCTGTTCGCGGGCGTCGCGATGCTGCTCGGCGGCCGCGGCGTCGTCGGCCTGGCGGCCGAACTCGCCTGGCTCACTGGGCTGGCCATGGTGGCCGTGCTCGCCTGGCGCACGCTCTCCGCGCGCGCCGTCGTGCCGCTGCGCATCGCGCTCCACGCCGCGCTGACGATCACGGCAGCGGCGACCACCACGCAGCTCTCCGGCCCCGCCTTCCTCGGCTTCGCCGCCCTGGGCTTCTGGCTCGTCTACCGCCAGCCCACCGGCGCGCAGCCGGTGACCCCCTGGGCGATCATTCCCGCAGGCGTCCTGAGCACCCTGGCGGCCGTGGCGGCCGTCGACGCGCTCCGTCCGCGCTGGGACGGCGGCGCCGTCTTCCTGCTGGGCATGACCGCGACCTTCACCACGATCTACCTGCTGCCGCGCGAGCGTGGCGGCGGCCGTTGGGCGCTGTGGCCGGCGCTCGCCTGGGCGCTGCTCACCGTGCTCGCCAACGACCCCACCGGCGCGTTCACGCGTTGGTGGCTACCCCTGACGCTGATCGGCATCGGCATCGCGGTGTTGGGCTGGACGCGGCGGGGGCGTTGAGCGTTGGGGGCGCGGGGGGCGCTCGCCGCTTGGCGCGGGCGGCATGGCCAAGGGCTGCTTCGAACCGCACGCTCAGGCCGCGCGCGAAGTGGGGGCGCCGCCACCTAGGGCGCCGCCCTCCGGGACGCCGCCGCCCAGGAGCCCCTCGAGCAGTTCCACGGCCCGACTCGCGCCGCCCGCCTCGCGGAAGGCCCGGGCCACGACCTCGGCCCGCGGGCGACACGCGCGCGCCTGGTGCACGGCGGTGCGCAACCGCTCGGGCGTCAGCCGCCGGCGCGGCACCATGACGCCGGCACCACTTTGCTCGACACGCCGCGCGGTCTCGCTCTGGTCACGGCCCCACGGCACCACGCACACGGGCACGCCGGCGGCCAGCGCACGCTGGGTGGTGCCCATGCCGCCGTGCGTGACCACGACGTCGACCTCGCTCACCACGGCGGCGTGCGGCAGGAAGCGGGTGATTCGGACGTGCTCGCGGGGCGCGCGGAAGCGCTCGGGATCGAGCGACGCCGTCGTCACGATCACGCTTCCCGGCTGGTCGGCGAGGGCGCGCAGGGCGGTCTCGATGATCGCGCCGTCCTCCTGGAGCTCGGTGGACACACTCACCAGCGTTCGCGGACGCGGCAGCTCGCGCAGCCAAGCCGGCGCCTCGCCCGGAGGCGCCCACAGACCGGGGCCGATCGGGTGCACGTTGGCGGGCCACTGCGCGCGCGGGTAGTCGAACGGCACGGCAGTGCGGTAGAGCACGACGTCCGCGCGGGTGAAGACGCCGTCGAAGCTGCCGACGCCTGGCACGCCGAGCTCGCCGCGCAGACGATCGAGCCGACCGATCCGCGAGCGCGTCGCGGCGCCTTGGACGGTGCGGATGGCACGGTCGCGCAACCGATCGAGGGCGTGCCGCGGCGGGGCGAAGCCGAGTCCGAAGGCGGGCGTGTCGGGGGAGGCGAGCGGCAGCGCGTAGGGCATGAACAACGCCCATGGGCGCCCGCGCGACTCCGCGAACGCCGCCGCACCCCAGGTGTTGGCATCGACGACGAGCAGCTCGGGCGCCAGCGCGTCGCAGGCGGCGCGCAGATCGTCGACCTCGTGCGGGGCGCGCGCGAGCCAGGTGTCGAAGGCGCGCAGGATGCGCGCCATGGGGTCGGCGCCGCGGTAGTCCTCGAGCGCGAGGGCCTCGATGGCCGGGGCGATGGCGCGGTGCTCCACGCCCGCCGCCGCGAGCCGCTCGCGCTCATCGGCGAGGGTTTGGACCACCACATGATGACCGGCCCCTTGCAACGCGATGGCGATGTCCATCATCGGATAGAGGTGCCCGCGGGCGGGCGACGTGTAGATCAGGACTCGGCTCATGATGCCTCCAACACGGCCCGGACGAGACGGCGGACGGTCGCCTCCGTGGCCTCGCGAGAACGCCCCAGGTCGAGGCGCAGCAACTTCCAGACGTACAGGTCGGTGGCGGCCACCAACGCGTCGAGGCGCTCGCCGTCGGCCGCGTGGTCGCGCCTGCCGCCCTGCTCATCACCGAGCCACGGTGCGAAGCAGCGTTGCACCCAGGCCCGGTGGTAGGCGCGCCCCGACTCTGCGGCGCGCCTGGCCAGCGGATCGTTGCCGTGCTCCTGCGCGAGCAGGTTCAGCACCAGCCGCCCCTCGGCCTCGTAGTGCGCCACGAGGTCCTCGATCGCGGCGTCGACGTCGCCGGGCTCGCTGCGGCCGCGCTGGTCGTCGACCCTCGCGGCGATGCGCCGGCCAACGGCCTCGAGGCAGCCGTCGCGCGAGCCCATGTGACGCAGGACGGTCTGGACGGTGACGTCCGCGCGAGCGGCGATCGCCTTGAGGGTGGTGGCGGCGAGGGGTCCCTCGGTGAGGAGCGCCTCGGCGGCGTCGGTGATGCGCTCGGTCGTCCCGGCGGCCCGCTTGGCACGCAGCGTCATGTCGTAGGCGCGAGTCATGGCCTCTCCATATTGGTGTTGACTATAGTCACGCCATTCATACATGTCAATAGCGTGCTAGCGAATTGGCGCAACTGCTCGTGGAAGGGTGCGGGCGCAGGAAGGACGGCGGCGGCGGGCGCGCCACGACGCGCCGCCTCGCAGCCGCCGTTCAGCCGTCCGCCGGAAGTGCGACCTCACCGGTGCGCACGTAGTGGTCGAAGACCGGGACGTGGCGCTCGACCATGCGTGCGAGCGCGTGCGCCTCGTGGCGGGCGACCCAGTTGATCGTCCACAGCAGGCGCCCGATCTGGAACGGCTCGATGGGGTCGGCAGGCCAGGCCAGATGGGCCTCGTAACCGCCCCGAAACGCGGCCAGCAACCCCGCATACCGATCCACGCCGGTCGTCTCCAGCAGATCGAGCATGGCCATGGCGATGTCGTGGGCGCGGAACCCCCAGACCGTGTCCTCGAAGTCGAACGGGTGCAGCACACCGCGGTGGAGCTTGACGTTGTCGTGCCACAAGTCGCAGTGGATGACGCGCAGGTCGGACCGGTCGATGGCCGCATAGGCGCCCTCCACCAGGCGGTCCATGCGATCGAGCCAGTCGCGCGCGGCCGCCGGGAGCGCCGGCCCGGAAGGCGCTCGCGCGCCGCCGGTGGCGGCTTCGGCCCTGCTCGTGACGAGGTCGACCTCGCCTCGCGACAGCCAGTGCTCGAATCGCCGCCGGGTGAACCCCGCGGGAGGCGACCACGAGGCGCCGTGCTGGTGGAGCTCGGCGAACAGCGCACCCAGCTTCGCCAGGTTGCCCGCAGTGAGGTAGTGCCCGAGCAGTCGGCCCGGCACCCAGGTCATCAGCGTCGCATGCCAGGTCCCCGGCACTCCCGGCACCGACAGCGGCACGACGGTCGCACCCGCTCGCGTCGGCACCACGCGCGGCGCGGCGACGCCGGTATCGCGGGCCAGCGCCGCGAGCCAGGAAGCCTCGGAGCGGAGGTCGGTGCGCGTACGCCAGCCAGGCTCCGCCAGCCGGAGCATGAACCGCTCGCCTGAGGCCACGCGCACGCGGTAGAGCACATTGGTCTCGAAGCCGTGGAAGGAGACCTCGGTGCGCCCGAGCTCATAGCGCGCGAGGGCCGCGCGCGCCAGCGCGCCGAGCCGGCGGAGGCTGGGTTCGGCGGCGCTGTCGTCGGGGGCCGTCACGGGCGCCGGCCCTCCGCCTTGCCGGAGGGCGAGAGGAATGCCTGGAGTCGTTGCGCGATCGGGACGTCGGCGGGGAGGAGATCGAGCTGCAGCAGGTCCTCCGGCCGGACCCACCTGGTTTGGGCGTGGACGCTGGGCGTCAGCTCACCACGAAACGAGGTCACCCAGTAGGCGAGGACCGTCAGCCTGCCGCTTCCATCCTCATGCACGCTCTCGGTGAACAGGCGACCGACGCTGACCGCGAGGCCGAGCTCTTCGTGGAGCTCGCGGCGCAGGCATTGCTCGGGCGTCTCGCCCGCTTCCACCTTGCCACCCGGGAACTCCCACTTGAGGGCCAAGCGATCGGCGGCTGCACGTTGTGCCACGAGGACCTCGTTCCCGCAGACGAGCAGGCCGGCTGTGACGAGCTGCATGGTCGAGGATAGCAGGCACGCTCGCCCTGAGCCCTCGAGTCGCCAGCGAGCGTGAAGACCCGGCGAGCCGGGCCCTCACGCGGTCAGACGGCACCTGCGCTGGTCCGCCGAGCCGGCGCCGGCGATGACGTCGTGGCGGCCGACCCGCCCCGCGCCGGCTGCGCGTCAGGCGTGCCGCTCGGGCATCGGTGACACCGACGCGGGCAACCCGATCGCTTGCCCCTCGGCCACCGGGAAGTAGCGCTGCGTGCTCGCGTCACCGAGCGCCGCATCCAGGTACGACCGGAGCCGCTCGACCGACGGCGCCTCGTACAGGCACGCGGCCTTGCTCAAGTCGGTGGCGGGCAGGAACTGGTGCACGTGCAACCCCTCGGGGAGCGGGAACACCTGCTCGGCGCATTGCTGGAACTGCTCAGGATCGTGGATCTCGTGCTCGATCGCGATGAACATGTGGCGACCTCCTCGTCGCTGGTCGTGGACTTCGTGTCGTCGTCCGCGTGGCGTGGTCCTGGTGTCGTCTCGTCGTCGCCCGGGCGACGCGCGCCTGCATGCAGTGCCGACACCGTAGACGTTGTCCCCTGGCCATACCAGAGGCACACTGGTCGAAAGCGGTCCGTTCCCATCATCGGAGGTGCCCATGACTCCGCGCCACGTCAGCCTGCTCGCGTTGCCCGAATCGACCGGTACGCCGGTCCACGGCCTCTACGAGACGCTGATCCTGGTCGACGCGGTGGCCGCGTCACCCGACGGTGGCGCGTCGCGGCTGTTCGACGTCGAGATCGTCGGCCCGGAGCGTGGTGTGTTCCCGAGCGCCTGCGGACTCCCGCTCGAAGTGCACCGCTCCATTCGCGAGGTCGACCAGACCGACGCCGTGATCATGGCCTCGATGCTCTTCGAGCGCCAAGAGTGGACGCCCGGCCGTCACGACGAGACCGTCGCGTGGTTACGCCGCATGCACGCTGGCGGTGCCGACCTCTGCTCGGCGTGTGCGGGCGCGCTGCTGCTGGCCGAAACCGGTCTGATCGACGGCCTGACGACCACCACGCATTGGGCCTTCGCGCCGACCTTCCGCCGCAACTTCCCTGCCATCGACTTGCGCGTCGACGAACTCCTCATCGTGGCCGGCGCCCGCGGCGAGTTCGTGATGTCTGGCGCCGCCAGTTCGTGGCAGGACCTGGTCCTGCACCTGATCTCGCGGCATGCAGGCCCCACGGCGGCCCAGGCCATCGGCAAGTTCCTGCTGTACCACTGGGACACCCGGACCCAGACGCCCTTCGTCCCCTTCGACCCACCGACCGACCACGGCGACGCCGTCGTCCGCGAGGTGCAGCACTGGCTCGAAGGCGACGGTGAAATCGGTGTGCGCGTCGACGAGTTGTGCCGGCGCAGCGGTTTGTCGAGACCGACGTTCAACCGTCGCTTCAAGCGCGCGACGGGGCACACGCCGGTGGCGTACCTGCAGCGGCTGCGCGTGGAGGAGGCGAAGCGACTCTTGGAACGGACCGACGCGCCAGTGGAGGACGTCTGCACCCGAGTCGGCTACGACGAAGCGGCCGCCTTCCGGCGCGTGTTCAAGCGCATCACGGGCCTGACACCCGCGGCGTACCGGCGGAAGTTCCAACTGCCGGCACACCCTGGGCGACCGCCGTCCTGACGCGACCGCATGCGCGCCTCGGCGGCCCCGGTCGACGGCTCGAGCGTGTCGAGCGCCTGCCTCGAGGGCGAGACGCGCAACACGCTCTGGCCGTCGGCTATGAGCGGCACGTGACCATGGTGGCCTGGCTCAAGCAACCTCGCGGAAGATCTCGCGCCGGCCGGAGCGCACGAGTGGCACGAAACGCCTGTACGGCTCCTGCCAATCGTTCAGATCGCGGATCTTCCGCATGTTCTCCTCGAACTGTCCCAGGCTCTCCACCCGGCTCTCCATCACCAGCGTGTAGTAGTCACCCGAGACGTCCGCCAGAATGCGATCCACCGGGATCCCAGCCCGCTTCAGCGCCCCGTGACCCTGCGTGAGCAGTTCGATGGCTTCCTTGGCCTTGCCGAACTGCAGCTGGAAGATGTCGCGTACGATGATCATGATCGACCTCCAGTTCATCAACCCCCCGCTTGAGGGGAACGTCGAGTATGCCGATGGAGGCCCTAACGAGCCACGAACGCGCCACGTGCAGAGCGGCTACCCTCGCGTCTGCGACCGACCTGGAGTCAGTACTCGGGTGGAGCGTAGACGTTGACCGTCACGAGCGCCGCGTCGTCCGCAGCCCGGATCTCATGGCTCTCGCCCGCGGCGACGAGCAGGAGGTCTCCCGCCTCGAGTGTCACCCGCCTGCCTTCGATGACCGCGGTTCCCGAGCCGGACGCCACGAACAGCCACTGATCGCTCGTGGCGTGTCGGTTGTCCGGCCCGCCGGTTCCCTCGCCGGCCGCGAGGGTCATGAACGCCCCCTGCGAGCGTTCGGTGCCACCGAGCACCCGGAAGCCCGCTCCATGTGCGTCGCCGATCCGATGCTTCTCCATGCCTCAGCCTAATGCGCGCACTGTGCGAACCTCGCTCACGTCAGCCTGGCCACGCGCCCATGGCCCGCCGCACGAGCACGAGCTGACCGAGGTGGTAGGCCTCGTGGTCGAGCGCCAAGAGCATGGAGCGCAAGTACGTATGGTCGCCGCCCCACGGGATCGTCGCAGCGGGTTCGGGGAGCTCGATCACCAGCTCCTGGAGCCGCGCTCGCCCGCGCTGCAATGCCTCCACTGCGTCGTCCCACGCCGCATCGGTCGGTGGTTCCGGTGCCGGCGGCCAGTAGCCGTCGGGCCACACCGGGGCCGCGTACGTCGGGTCCTCCACGTAAGCGATCAGATCGGCCTGCGCGATGCGTATGTGCTCGAGCAACTCCCACGCCGAGTGCGGCAACCCCTGCGGCCGTCTGCCGCGCAGCTCCGGGGCGAGGCCGGCCACCGCGCGATCGAGAGGGACGTGAGCCTCACGCGCTTCGAGCGCGGCGGCGACGATGGTGCGCCAGGTCTCGGGCATCGTTGGCTCCTCGCAACGGGAGGTGATGCCCTACCCTACATGGTTGGACGCGACGAGCGAACTGCGCACCAGCCGGCTCGGGCCCAGGGCACCACGCGGGTCGAGACTCGATCGGCAGCGGCTGCGGAGCGAGATCGTGGGGACGAGGCTAGCGGCCGAGGCTAGCGGCCCCCCTCGAGCGTCTTCCGGAACAGCTTGATCTGCGCTGCGTGCTCCCGCTTGTGTCCGTAGAACATGTACGCGATGAAGTCGTCCAGATCGTAGGCGTCGCCGTACCACGCCAGCAGACCATTGCGCGCAAAGACATCCGCTGGCAGCGCGCGGGCGAGGACCAGCGCCTCCTCGAAGTTCGCCTCGTACTCCCCGAGCACCACGTGGGGCGCGAGGTCCCGACGCATCGCGACCTGGGCATCGTTGAACTGAGCTGGCCCAGCGAGGAACGAATCGAGCACGGGCGTCTCGGCATCGTCATCGAGGACGGCAGCGAAGACGTCGATCAGGACCGCTTCGAACGACGACAGGTGCGCGACGATATCCTTGGTGGACCAGACACCGACGACCTGCGGTACCTCCCATTGCTCGCTCTCCAGGCCGTCTACCGTCTGCAACACCGTTCGGTGTCCGCTGAGCATCACGTCGAGCGTGTTCATGTGAGCCTGCACTCCTCTCAAGGGTGCGCCTTGGGGCGAGCTCGACAACCCCTACGCACGTACCTC
>SLRS01000209.1 GCA_007130855.1 Trueperaceae bacterium
CGACCGCGCCGCCGCCGGCAGCGGGCCCGGGGTGCGCATCGAAGCGCTGCTGCTGCGCGCGCTGGTGCTGGCGGCGACGGCGGAGCCGATCGGCGCGCTCGCTGCGCTCCGGCGCGCCTTGGCGCTCGCCGAGCCCGAGGGCTACGTGCGGCTCTTCGTGGAGGCGGGCGCACCCTGCGCCGCTCTGCTGGCGCATGTGCGCACACCATACGCGCGGCGCCTGCTGGCCGCGTTCCCGGCGCACGTACGCTCGGCCCTCGGCGCCGGCGGCACACCTGAGCCGCCACTGCCAGGCGTCACGGAGCGCGAGCGCGAGATCCTGCGGGCGTTGGCCGGCGCCCGCACTTACCAGCAGATCGCCGAAGATCACGGCGTGAGTGTGAACACGGTGCGGTTCCACGTCAAGAACCTCTACGCCAAGCTCGGGGCGCGCTCACGGCTCGAAGCGCTCGAGCAGGCCCGCGCGCTCGGGCTGCTGTGAGGCGTCCGAGCCTGACCCGGTATGCGGCGCGATCACGCCCCGCGCCGGGCGGGCGGTATCTCGGGACGGGCCGTGCGCTCGAGCAGCGTGCCGCCGAGGAGCGCGTCGATGTCGTCCTCCCCGGCGCCGAGCCGCTGGAGTTGGGCTTCCACGACGGTGACGAGCGTCGCGGGGCCTGCCGCGGCTCTGACCCGGTCGTCGGACTCCCACTGCGTCGGCGATTGGAGGTCGAGGCCGACGGCGACCGAGCGGGCGAGGCCCTCCTCGAGCAGGCGGCTCAGCAGCGTGAAGGGCTCGGCGTCGGGGCCGGCGCTCGGTCGTAGCGACGCCGCGAACCCGAGCAGCACACCGGCGCGCGCGAGTTCGGCATGCAGGCCGGCGTCGTCCCGCCGATCGACGTCGAGGAGGTAGACACGCTCGGTCGGCACGTCGCGCGCCTGCAGCCACGTGACCAACTCCTCGACGCCCGCACCGCCTTCGGTGTGAACGACCAACAGCGAGCCGGTCTGCTTGCAGGCCTCGATCGCCGCCTCCCAGCAGGGATCCTCCTCCTCCGGCACCCCGCTGTAGGCCGCCTTGAGCGCCGCGGCTCGCGCCATCGGTGCCTCCCGGAAGCCGCCCTCGAGCTCACGCATGAAGGCGCCGAGCGCACCTTCGGTGGTCGTCCAGGGGCGCAGCCCCTGCGGGTAGGCGCGGCTCACGTGAAAGCCGGTGAGCGCCGCAATGGCGACGCCGCTCTTGGCCGCGATGCGGGCGAGCGCCGCCGCATCGCGACCGCAGCCAGGCGCCTGGCAATCGAGAAGCGCCGCGCGGCGCGGCGCGGCGGCCGCGGAGAAGCGCGCGAGGCCAGCGACGAGGCGGCCTTCGTCGTTGAGCGGCGGTACCGGCTCGACCGCGAGCGCAGGCGGGGCGATCCAGGCATGGCCGTGAGCGTCCAAGCGCAACTTGGCACCGGGCCGGAGGGTGGCGCCGGTGACGGTAGGGAGCACGTGCTCGGCGGCCTTCATCGAGGGGCCCGGGCGCGCTGCAGGGACCTCGGCCGCTGGCGGCGTGAGGCCTCGAGGCGTGGCGCGCTATGGGCAACCGGCATCGCTTACTTCTACCGGACGCGGGGCGCTCGGGACGTCGCCGGGCCTTCGGCGTGGACCGCCTGCCGCCCGGCGTGCGACACTCGACCCGACAGCGGCGGCGAACCGGCCTCAATGCTGGGGTTGCTGCGACGCTGGACAGCCAGGCACCAGCCGCGCAGAGGGGCGCGAACGCGATCGGGGGCGCCGCGGCGCGGGCTCATGATCCGCGTTCGACGTGACGCGAGGGAGGAGACCGACATGCGCCTCGGCGCAGCACCGACGGTGAGGAGGGCTCGGTGGAGACGACCGTGCATGACCTGACGGCAGCCCTGCGCGTGGCCGTGGCGTCGTGAGCCGCGCTTGGCACGTCCGACCTGCGCTCCCCGAGGACCTGGCCGCCATCGAAGCGATCGCCCCGGTCGCCCGGGCCGACGCGGAGCGTCGACGCTCCATCGTCGACGAAGTGGCGGCGGGCGAGGCGTTCGTCGCCGTGGTCGAGCGGGCCGTGGTCGGCTACTTGGCGCTGGAGCACAGCTTCTTCGGCCGCGCCTTCATCGCGCTGGTCTGCGTCCATCCCGGGCACAGGCGGGCCGGTGTCGGCACGGCACTGGTGCGTCAGGCCGAAGAGGCGAGCCGCTCGGAGCGCATCTTCGTCTCGACGAACCGCTCCAACACGGCGATGCAGGCGCTGCTGGAGCGGCTCGGTTACGAGCGCAGCGGCGTCGTCGGCGACCTCGATCCGGGTGATCCGGAGCTGTTCTACAGCCGCTTGGTGCGCGGCGCGCCCGAGCAGGAGAGCGTGGCGGCGGACCGGAGCGATCTGGGTCTGATCGACGTCGTACGCCGGTCGCCACACCCCGAACCGTGGGCCGAGGGCGACAACATCCCCTGGCACGAACCGGGCTTCAGCGAACGCATGCTGCGGGAGCACCTGTCGCAGGACCACGACGCCGCGAGTCGCCGCAGCGAGAAGATCGATCGCCACGTGGCCTGGATCCACGACGCGCTCCTGGGGGGCGCGCCGTCGAGTGTGCTCGATCTCGGCTGCGGGCCCGGGTTCTATGCCGGCCGCCTCGCCGCGCTCGGCCACCGCTGCCGCGGCGTCGACTTCTCGCCGGCCTCGATCAGGCATGCCCGCGGGCAAGCCGAAGCGGCGGGGTGGAACTGCACGTTCGTGTTGGGTGACGTGCGCCAGGAGGACTTCGGTCGCGCCCACGACCTCGCGATGATGCTGTTCGGCGAGCTCAACGTGTTCACGCCGGACGATGCGCGGCTGATCCTGGGCAAGGCGCGAGCGGCGCTGCGCCCGGGCGCTTCACTGCTGCTCGAGCCCCACACCTTCGACGCCGTCCGGAGCCTGGGCGCGCAGCCGCCATCGTGGGAGGCGGAACCGTCCGGGTTGTTCGCGGATGCGCCGCACCTGGTGCTGTCGGAGCACGATTGGCACGCCGAGCGCCGCGCGACGACGACTCGCCACTACGTGGTCGAAGCGGCGACCGGCGCGGTGCGGCGCGACGCGCAGACGATGCAGGCGTACGACGAGGACGAGTACCGCGCACTGCTGCAAGGCGCCGGGTTCGACGCGGTCGTCATGCACCGCTCGCTGACCGGGCGTGACGAGGACGCGGAGAGCGGCCTGTTCGTCATCACCGCGACCGCCCGCGGCTAATGTTGGAGCGTGCCGGCGGCGAGGAAGCGTGCCGGCGGCGAGGAAGCGTGCCGGCGGCGAGGAAGCGTGCCGGCGGCGAGGAAGCGTGCCGGCGGCGAGCGCGCGGAGCGGGATCCGGTGTCCCGGCCGCGTCGCTGCCGAGCCCGTGTGGGCCATGGCCCGCAACCCCGGACGCCGGCCTCGACGCGGACGCTATGCTAGGAGCACCTGCCGAGGCGACGTGCACCCCGCCTCTCGACGATCTCCGCCAGCACGCCAACGTGAGGCGCAACGTTCGCCATGCCGATTCGTTTCCTGCACACCGCCGACCTCCAGATCGGCAAGGGCTTCGGCAGCTTCCCGCCGGAGATCGCCGGGCGCTTGCGGGCCGCGCGCCTCGACACGCTGAAGCGGATCGCCGAGCTCGCCTGCGCGCGGCGTGTCGACGCCGTCCTCGTCGCGGGCGACTGCCTCGACGACATCGCCGTCGCCGACGAGACGTTGCGCCGCTTCAAGGTGGCGCTCGAGCCGTTCGCGGGGCCCTGGGTGTTGCTGCCGGGGAACCATGATCCGGCGATCGCCGAGTCGCCCTGGACCCGTCTCCGGCGCCTGGGACTGGCCGACGGCATCATCGTCGCCGACGAGCCGAGGCCCATCGCGATCGGCGGCACGGCCGTGGTCCTGCCGGCGCCATTGCGGCGCAGGCGGGACGCCGCCGATCTCACCGAGTGGTTCGACACGGCCGTCAGCGACGACGGTCTGATCCGCATCGGTCTGGCTCACGGGTCGGTGGAGGGCTTCCTGCCCGACGTCAGCGAGGCCGTCAATCCCGTGGCGCGCGACAGGGCGGCGCGGGCCCGCCTGGCGTACCTCGCGCTCGGCGATTGGCACGGTCGTCTACGAGTCGATCAGCGCACCTGGTATGCCGGCACGCCGGAGCCCGATCGCTTCAAGGACAACGACCCCGGCAACGTGCTCGACGTGAGCATCGCCGGTCCTGACGCCCTGCCGCAGGTGGAGGCGGTGCGCGTCGCGGGCCTGCACTGGATCCAACGCCAGGTCGAGATCGCGCCTGGCGGCGCCGCCGACGTCCGTGAGGCGCTCGGACCGGCGGCGAGCGAACTCGAGCGCTGCGTGGTGCGCCTCGACCTGCAGGGCGTCGTCGACCTGGCGACCCACACGTCGGTGCTCGAGGCGTGCGAGGACCTCGGCTCGCGCGTCCTCCATCTCGCGGTCGACGACGCGGCGCTGACGCTCGAGCCGAGCCAGGACGACCTCGACAGCATCGCCCAGCGCGGCTTCGTCGGTGAGGCGGTGGCGGCGCTGCGCGAGCAGCTGGCCGGCGCGGAAGCGGCAACCGCACGACGCGCCCTCGCCCTGCTCTACGGTCTGCACCAGCGGATGGGCGGCTAGGCCGTGCGGTTCCGGCGCATCGAGGTCCGCAACTACAAGAAGCTGTTGGCGCCCGTCGTGATCGACGCGCTCGGCGACGGCGTCACGATCATCGCCGGCGACAACGAGGAGGGCAAGAGCACCTTGCTCGATGCGATCCGCGCCGGGCTCTTCGAGCGGCACAACGTCAGCGGCAAGGCCGCGGACGAGAAGCAGCCGTTCGGCTCCGCGGTGCGCCCCGAGGTCCGCCTCGACTTCGAACTCGACGGCCAGCCCTACACGATCGAGAAGGGCTTCGCGCAGAAGCCGTCGGCGCGCCTGGCCACGCCGAGCGGTACGTTCGACGGCCCGGCCGCCGAGGAGCGTTTGGCCGAACTGCTCGGGTTCCGCCTGGCCCAACGAGGCGGCAGCAGAGCCGAGGACCAGGGCGTGTTGGGGCTGCTGTGCCTCGAGCAGGGCAGGATCATCGAGGGCCTACGCCTCGGCGAGCAGGGCCGCTCGACGATCCGCGGCGCGCTCGAGGACGAGGTCGGCGACGTGCTCGGCGGCCCCCGGGGCCAGCGGCTGCTCGAAGCCGCCAAGGCCGCCCGTAACGCCCTGCTCACCGCGACGGGCAAGCCGCGTGGCGACCTCAAGGACGCAAGCGACCAGGCCGAGGCCGAGGCCGAAGACCTGGTCGTGCTCGAGCAGGCGCGCAAGGCCTACGACAAGCAGATCGACGAGCTCGAGAAGCGGCAGCGCGACCTCGCTCGCATCGACAGCGACCGCGCCATCGACGAGGCGCGCGACAGGCTGCGCGAAGCCGAACGCGACGCCCTGGCGATCGAGGCGCTACACCGCGACGATCGCGAGGCGAGCCAGGCCGTCCTGTTGGCCACGGCGAAGGTCGAGAACGCCGACGAACGCTGGCAAGGCCGGCAGCGGCTCGTCGACGAGGTGACCACGCGGCGCGCCGTCGCCGCCGAGGCCAGCGGCCGACGGCGCGCCCTCGAGGAGCAGACCGAGGCCGTCGAGGCCCGCCTGCACACGGCGCGAACGACGCTCGAGGCGGCCATCGAGGCGCGCTCGAGGGCGGGCGAGCGGGCCGAGCTCGCGCGGCGACGAGCCAGGATCGACGCCCTCGCGCGGGAGACCGAGGACCTCGCGGCCAGGCTCACGGCCGTGGATCGCCTCGAGATTCGGCGCCGAGAGGACCGACAGCTGCTCGCGGCGATCGCGATCGACGCCGCCGCCTTCGGGCGCATCGAGGCCCTGTCGACCGCCATCCGCGAGCAGGAGGCCGCCCTTCGCACCATCGCTACCCGCTTGCGCTTCCGTCCCGACGCGGGCCAGGCGATCACGCGCGACGGCGCGACCGTGGCGCGCGACGAGACCGTCGACGTCACCGAAGCGACGCGGTTCACCCTGGAGGGCTTCGGGGTCGTCGACGTCGAGCCCGGTGCGCGTGAGCTCGACGCCGGGCGCCAGCGGCTCGCCGACCTCCGCGGCCGGATGCGCGACGCGCTCCTCGCAGCCGGTGTCGAGGACGTCGACGCCGCCAAGGTTCGACTCGAGCAGCGCAAGGCGGCCGAGTCGCACCTCGAGGAGGCCCAGCGGCTCCTTGCTGCCTACGCACCCGAGGGCGTCGAGGCGCTGCGGGCCGCGAGCACGGACGGCGCGGCGGAACTCGCCCTTCTGCAGGAGGGTTTCGACCCGGCGACGGCGGACGATCTCGACCATCCCGACGTCGAGGAGCGGGCGGCTGACGACGCCAGGCACCTCGTAGAGGGTGCGCGGAGCGCCCTGGACGCAGCGCGGTCGGAGCGTGCCGCGCACGACACCGAAGTGGCCCGCGCCCAGGCCGCCTCGGAAGCGGCGTACGTCGCCCTGCTCGGCGCCGAGCGCGATCTGGCGGCGGCGCGGACGGACGCCGCCGACGCCGACCTCGCCGCTACGCTCGAGGTCGCGCGCGGGGCGCTACGGGCCGCCGAGGAGCACCAGGCCGGCACCAGCCGCGCCCTCGCCGATGCCGACCCCGACGAAGTAGCCGGGCGGCGCCAGCGGGCCGCCGATGCCTTGAAGATGATCCGGGCGGAGTACGACCGCTTGCGGCACGAAGTGAGCAGCTTGCAGGGCAGCCTCGCGGCCTTGGGCAAGGACGGGCTCGAGGAGCAGCTCGAGGCGGTGCGCGGCCGCCGGGTCCAGGCCCTCGAGCGGCGCGACCGGCTGCAGGCCGACGCCGACGCCTGGGAACTGCTGGTGAGCACCCTGGTCCACGCCGAACGCGACGCCAAGCAGCAGTTCCTGGCTCCGGTCCTCGCGCGCGTGGGCCCGTTCCTACGGTTGCTCCTGCCCGAGGCCCGCATCACCCTCGGTGAGGAGGACCTCGATATCACCGGCGTCGAGCGCGACGGACGGCAGGAGCCCTACCAGAGCCTCAGCGTCGGCACCCGCGAGCAGCTGTCCATCCTGGTGCGGCTCGCGTTCGCCGTCTATCTGCGCGAGAAGGGCTACCCCGCGGCCGTGATCCTCGATGACGCCCTGGTGTACGCCGATGACGACCGCTTCGACCGCATGCAACTCGCCCTTCGCAAGGCCGCCGACACGGTCCAGATCCTGATCCTCACCTGCAGGCCGAGGGACTGGCGCCAGTTCGGAGCCCCCATCGAGCGGCTCGCGGGGTCCAGCTAGGCGCTCGCAGCAGCGGGCCGTGCGCCCACCTCGACCGGATCGTCTTGGCGCCGGCCGCGGCAAGGCCGGCGCGTCGCCAAGACGATCCGGCTACTTGATCCGCGACTCCACGTACCTGGCCGCTTCGACGTACGCCGTGCCCAGGTCGGCGACCCCGGTCTCGGCCCCGCCGATGTCGATGCCGAAGCGCCCGGCGTAGCCGGTGCGCTCGATCGTCCGGAAGAACACGTCCCAGTCGATCGCGCCCTCGCCCAGCGGCAGGTGCTCGGGCCGCAGGCCGCGGTTGTCGGCGAGATGGATGTAGTCGACGTGCTTGCCGAGGCGGATCAGGGCCATCGGTAGGTGATCGCGCTGGAGGTAGAAGTTTGCGGTGTCGAGGTTGAAGCGCAGATTCTCCCGGTCGACGCCGTGCTGGAAGTGGAGGAAGCCGTCCGTGGTCGAGCACAGGACGCCGATCGACGGATGGAGCAAGTAGGCGAGGCCGTACCCTGCCGCGATGTCGCATGCCTTGCGGTAGGTGACGATCAGGTCGCGCCAGTACGCGTCCCAATCCAGCGATGCCGGGATGCCGGCGCGAGCGATCACGTGCTCGTCGAAGTGGCGAACGATCGGCACGTCCTCGGGGAACGCGTAGGGCGGCAACGGACCGTTGTCGAGCACGGCGCTCGCCCCGAGCACCCTGGCCGTCTTGCAGCCGAGCTCGAAGAGTTCGAGGTTCCGCTCCCGGACCGCCGCATCGAGCGACGTCAGGCCCGACAGCACCACGCAGAAGTACGGGACCGACACTTCGAGCCGATCGAGCTGCCGGCGCAGGTCGTCGCTCATGGCGTGCACGGTGCTCAGGTGCTGCTCGCGGATCCCCTCGAGCTCGATGCTCTGGAAGCCGAGCTGGTGCAACTCGTCGACGTAGCGCGGCGTGTCCTCGGCCGGCGGCGGGTAGCCGTAGCGGGTGATGGGGTAGAGGTAGCAGCCGACGATGCGCGCATCGAAGCGGTCGGTCACGGCCGCACCCGAGGCGCCTTCAAGGTCGCTCGTTCCATGGGGCTCCCTCTCGCTTGCATGGTGGCCAAGCGGCTGGTCAACGCACCTGGATCGGGGCGCTGGCGAGCGTGTGGTTGCCCTGCCCCGTGACGTAGCGGACCTCGTAGCGACCCGGCTCGGTCGGTGCGGTGAGGGTGGCGGGGCTGCCGCGGCTGGTGTAGGCGTAGGAGGTGTAGGCGCCTTCGCGCGCGCCCTCGGGGACGATGGTGATGTAGTCGCGGGCGTTGTCGGGGCCGCTCCAG
>SLRS01000231.1 GCA_007130855.1 Trueperaceae bacterium
AGGGCGCGCCGCCCGACCCGCCGTCGCGCCGTCGCGGCGCTGCTGCTGCTGACGCTGGGCCTGCTGGCGTGGCCGCGGCTCGCTGGCTTCGGCGCCGAGGCGCAGCCCGCAACCGGCACCGCCACCACCGTCACCGTCGCGCGCGGCGAGCGCCTCATCACCGTGGTGCAGCGTGCGCTGGCGGCCGACGGGGCACGCAGCATCCTGAACAACCCCAACTGCGAGCCGGAGGTGAGGACCCACCTGTTCGTCGGACCCGAGCCCGGCTTCGTCGAGACCACCATCGAGGCTACGCGCCTCACCTCCGCGATCGCCATCGTTCGCGTGCCTGATGGCGACGCCGACGAGACCATCGAGTTGCTCCCCGGCCGCGCCACGGTCGACCGGCCCGGCTGCCTGGAGACGATCGACGACGACGAGGCCGCTCCCGTGAGCCTCGAGCAGGGTCGCACGGTGATCTCGGGCACGCGCTTCTGGCTCGAGCAGGACACCGACGTGGCGCGCATGGACGGCCCGGTGGCGCTCACGCGCCGCAGCGAGACCGGCGACGTGACACTCGAGGCGAGTGCGGCGACCCTGCAACTCGACGTGCGTACCGAGGCGGCCATGCTCGAGGGCGACGTGGTCGTGACCAGCGCCGAACGAATCAGTCGCGCCGACCGGCTCGAGCTCGACGAGGAGGCGGGCATCGCGCTGCTCACGGGCTCGCCCGCGATCAGCGCCCGCGGTGGCGACGAGGTGCGCGGCAGCGTGCTGCGCTACGACCTCGAGACCGACGAGGTGATCGCCAGCGGCGCCGTTGGGGCGCGCTTCGAGATCGAGCTCGATTGAGGCGGGGCGCGCGTCAGCGCTCGCGCTTCGGCATGTGCACCACCAGGACGCCGGCGCGCAAATGGGCGCTGGCATGCTCACGGTCGACCGGCACCGGGAGGCTGACGGTGCGTTGGAACGGACCGTTGGGCCGCTCACTGAAGAGCACGTCGGCCCCGTCTTCGAGCGTCTCGCGCAAGCCGGCGATCAGCAGTTGCTGCCCCTGGAGCGCGACTTCGAGTCCGGCCTGATCGACGCCAGGCACCTCCATGCGCAGTTGCAGCGAGTCGCCGAAGTCGAGCAGGTCGGTCTTGGGCGAGAGTGCGTCGGGGCGCGCATCGCGCGTGACGAGCGCCTCGATGCGGTCGCGCACCTTGATCAGCTCGTCGAGGTCGGCAGCCGTCCCGAAGCGCTCGAGGTCCATGGGCCCGAGTGTAGCACCGGCCAGGAGCGCACGCGGTACGCTGCTTGCGTGAGGGACGCACTCACGCGAATTCCCGTGCTGGCCGCGCCCACCGCATCCGGCAAGACGGCGGCGGTGCTGCGCCTGGCCCGGCGCTGGCCGCTGGAGGTGGTGTCGGCCGACGCGATGCAGGTGTACCGCGGCCTCCGGATCGGCACGGCCAGCCCGAGTGACGAGGAGCGGCGCCGCGTCCGCCATCATCTGGTGGGCGACGTCGATCCCACCGAGCCGTTCAGCGTGGCCAGCTACGTGCGCAAGGCCGAGGCCGCCATCGCCGACGTGCTGGCACGCGGCCGGGTGCCGCTGGTGGTGGGAGGGAGCGGCTTCTACCTCGAGGCGTTGGCGGTGGGCCTACCCACCACGCCGCGCGCCGATCGCAGCGTGCAGGCCGTGATCGCCGCCGAGCTCGAGGCTGTCGGGCTCGAGGCGCTGCTCGACGAGCTCGGCGCCATCTCGCCAGAGGACGCGCGCCGCACCCAGCGCAACCCGCGCCGGGTGGTGCGGGCGGTGGAGGTTCTGCGCCGGACCGGCAGGCCGCCATCAGCCTTCGCACCGCTGCCGCCGCGCTTCCGCTACGCCTTCGCCGTGGTGCTGCCCCCCTCCGCCACGCTGCAGGCGCTGGTGCGCGTGCGGACCCAGGCGATGATCGCGGACGGCTGGCTCGAGGAGGTGCGGTCGCTGGCGCCCGCGATGGACGCCTGGGCAACCGCCCGTCAGGCGATCGGCTACGAGCCGCTGCGCCGCGTCCTCACCGGCGAGTTGCGGCTCGCCGACGCGGTCGCCGGCATCGAGCAGGCCACGCTCCGCTACGCCAAGCGCCAGCGCACCTGGTTCCGGCGACGGCCGCAGGCCGCCCGCCGCTGGTACGGCAGCGTCGCCGAGCACGAGGCTGAACTCGAGCGCTGGTTGGAGGACGTGATCGGCTGAGCCAGGCGCACGGAGCACCGGCAGGAGCCCGGCGCCGATCAGCCGGCGTGCGCTAGGCGGCGTCGTGCTGGTCTTCGTCGAGCTCGGCTTCGTCGCGCTTCGTGCGCTTGCGTGCGCCGAAGAATCCCTTGATGCGCTCGGTGAGCGTCTCGCGCGCCTCGATCGGCTCGCCCATCTCCTCGGCGTACTCATCGAGCAGCGCGCGGGCGCGCTTCGACAGCCGCCGCGGCGTCTCCACCACGACGGTCACGATCTGATCGCCGCTACCTACCTGGCGCAGGCGCGGCATGCCCTTCCCGCGCAAGCGGACCTCAGTGCCGCTCTGGGTGCCGGGGGCGATCTCGATCAGCTCCGGCCCGTCGAGCGTCGGCACCTCGAAGCAGCTGCCCAGGGCGGCCTGGGCGAAGCCGACGCGCAGTTCGCTGCGCAAGTCGTCGCCGTCGCGCTCCAAGTGCTCGTGGTCGGCCATCTGGACGTAGACGTAGAGGTCGCCGGTCGGCCCCCCGTCGACGCCGACGTTCCCCTCGCGCGGGATGCGCAGCCGGTAGCCGCCGTCGATGCCCTTGGGCAAGGGGACGTCGGCCGTGGCTCGCTCCGGCACCCGCCCGGCACCGCGACAGACGCTGCAGGGGGTGACGATGACCTCCCCCATACCGCGACAACTGGGGCAGGTCTGCGTGGTGACGACGGTGCCGAAGATCGACTGCGCCTGCGCACGCACCTGACCGACGCCACTGCAGGTATCGCAGCGGCGTCGGCCCTGGCCGCCGGGCTCGCTGCGGGCGCCCTGGCAGTGATCGCAGGCGGTGAAGCGGTCCACCTCGACCTGCAAGGTCTCGCCGTCGCGCGCCTGCTCGAGCGTGACGTCGAGCTCGACCTCGAGATCCTCGCCGGCCATCCCTCGCTGCCGCGGGCCGCGGGCGCCCGCCATACCGCCGCCGAACACCGACGCGAACACGTCGAAGATGTCACCCGTGAAGGTGGCTTGTGTGTCGGCGTCGCCATAACGGTCGTAGCGCGCGCGCTTCTCCGGGTCGGAGAGGACGGCGTAGGCGGCATTGATGGACTTGAAGCGCTCTTCGGCGTCGCCGTTGCCGTTGTTGCGGTCGGGATGGTAGCGCAGCGCCAGCTTGCGGTAGGCGCTCTTGATGGTCTGCGCGTCCGCATCGCGGGGTACACCGAGGGTCTCGTAGTGGTCCGGCACGGGCGTCAGTATAAGGCGCCAAACCCCGAAGACCGTGACGTGTACTCAACGGACCTGCGCCAACGGCGCGCAAGCGCGCTTGCGTGCCGCGCCCGCGCCGTCAGCGGCGCTGCAAGCTCTCGAGCCGCCTGGCTGCCTCGGCCGGATCGATCTCACCGCGCTCGAGCAGCGTCAGCACGCTGTCACGCAGGTCCTCGGGGTCGTCGGCGCTCTCGTAACCGAGGGCGCGCAGCAGGTGCTCGAAGCGCAGCCGTACGGTGGGGTAGCTGACGCCCATGGCCCGCTCGACCTCCTTGAGGTTGCCGCGCACCTTCACGAACAGACGCAGGAACTCGACGTGCTCGCTCGGCAGCAGGGCGAACTCGTTGGGTTGGAAGCGACCCTCGATCACGACGCCGCTGACCGGCGCCTGCAGGCGCGTGACCTCGAGCTGCTCACCCGTGACGGGGCAGGCGGTGGGCATGGGAAGGGAAGCCATCGTCGTCTCTCCTTGATCACAGGACCTAGACCTGCGTGATCTCGATACGCACGTCGCCGTCGCGGTCGCCGGCTTCGATCTCGATGAAGGGCTCGCCCCTGGGGAGGTGCAGCATGCCCTCGCCATGACCGTCGAGCAGCGCCTCGAGCGCCGACCAGGGGACGCCGAGCGGCGGCTCGACCACGAAGCGGGCACGGCGCTCGGGGCGGGCGAGCTCGGCACGCCACCGGGCCGGGGCCCACTGCCAGGTATAGGCGACCCAGGGAAGGGCGAGGAGCCCGAAGCGCAGCGTCTCCTCGAACGGCCACAGCGGCACGCCCCAGCGGAAGCGGCGCCGACCGATCTCGAGCCGCACGACGACGAAGCGGGGCCGCAGATCGGCCCAGAGGTGCTCCCAGGCGGCGCGCTCGCCCCAGTTCGGGAGCCGCATCAGGCGACCTCGATGACGATCCGGGCCCTCTTCGCCCCGCTCTCCGGGTCGTCGACGTCGATGTCGAGCAACGGCCCTTCGGGGACCTCGTCGCCGAGGCCCTGCAGCAACTCCACGAGGTCGATGCCCTGCGCTTCGAGTTCACGCTTGGCCTCCGGCGGCATGAAGCGGCTGGCGAACTTGGCCAACCCGATCGGCACGTTGACGCGGACCTTGGCCTTCTTGCGGCCGTCCTCGTCGTCGAAGGCATCGATCGCGATGCGGAACGTCCGCGCCGTGCCGCGCGGCTTGAGCGATGCCGGGGCGTGCCCCGGTGCGCGCTCGCCGCCGAGCGCAGCGAGCAGTTTGGCGGCGTCGTCGGCACCGATGTCACCGGCGGCCAGCATGTCCAGGATGCGCCTGCGGCTGTCGCTAGCGGCCATCTCAGGCCTCCGTCCGCACGCGCAGGTCGCCGGCGGCAAGCCGCAACTCGAGCTCGGCACGACCGTCCCCGAGCGTTCCGCTGTAGCGATGGCCGAGGCCCTGGGTATCGTGCCGCCCGAGCAATGCTCCCTTGACGCTCAGCTCACCGAGCTTCACGGAGGCCGTGAGCCTCACGTCGGCGCCGCGCAGGAGCGTGACCTTGAGGTCGCCTGCCTTGCAGACCAAGCGCTGGCGTCCCGCGGTGGGCCTGATCCGGGCGTCGAGGTCGCCGGTCTTCATGTCGACATCGACGCTCGTGGCGCCGTCGATGTTGAGATCGCCCGCGAACATGTGCCCGCGCACGTGTTCGACGCCCTCGAGCTTGACGTCGCCCGCCTTGACGTCCAGCTGGACCCCAGCCCCGCGAGGGATCTCGACCTCGATGCGCTCCGGGCGGTTGCCCCATAGCGGCCAGCTGCCGCCGTCGACGCGATACCGCAGTCGCCAGCCGGAGCCCTCCGGCTGGAGCACGGCACCCTGGACCTGCGCGCGCAGGCGCGGCTCGCCGAGCCCCTCGACCGCCACGACGACCAGATCGGCCGCGAGCATCTCGGTCGTAAGCCAGCGCACGCCGCTGGCGCTCTCGGCAACGACCGGCTGCGGCGCCGCAGGCGCCTCAGGCGCCACGGGCGGCTCGGGCGCCAGGGGCGGATCGGGCGCTCGCGGCGACGCCGGGGCCGCTGGCTCGGGGACTGCCGCTGGCTCGGCGACCTGCGCCGCTCCCGCGGCGGGCTCGGTGGCAGCGTCGCTCGCACCCGCGGGCTCGTCTTCGGGCGAGGTCGCCTCGCCGCGCAGCACCGCGATCAGGCGGCTCGCCTCGTCCTCGGTGAGCCGCCCTTGGTCGCGCAGCGCCTGGATGCGCTCGACGTCGCGGGCGAAGGGGTCGTGCTGGTCGTTGTCGATGGCCATGGTGGCCCTCCTGTCGCGTCCCGGCGCAGCGGCGCCGGCGGCCGGCGAAGTCAGTGCGGCCGTTGGGCCGCGCGGCGCGTGGTGGGGTGAGCCGCGGGGCGCACGGGGCGCGCATCGAGGCGGTCTGCAAGCCCGCTCAGGTGCCGGGCGACGGCCCGGGCGCTGCCCGCCACGGCGATCTGGAACCGCGTCGGCCGGCGGGAGGTGGCGCTGCGCGCGCGCTCTACGAGCGCTTGGCGCCGTAAGTCCGCCACGTGCTCACGGCCGATCTCCCATGGTTGACGGTACGGCATGACGCCCTCCTCGCAACACATGGTAGTACCAACTTAACATCTTGTCAAGTCTGGCTTTCTATTCCTTGTCGATGCGGCCCCGCGTCAACTGGTAGGCCCCGTTAGCGAAGCCACGCACCTCATAGCCTTTCTCCAAGTAGGCCGGAACCACGACCTTGAATGCCTCCCGCCACGCCAGCGCGACGAGCGGGGCGTCCCGCCGCAAGCGCGAGACGTCGGCCGGGGCCGCCACCTGCACGGCGGCCCCCTCGAGCTCGAGTTGCGGCTCGCTGGGTCCACCCTCTGGCGTCACCCCCAACGCCCATGGCGCCCCCGCGGCGATCACGCCCGCGGGGGCGGAGAACGTCGACGGGTCCTCGTCGCGCTCGTCGCCGAAGTGCGCCGCTGGATCGTGCGCGGCGCGAGCGCGCACGTGCGGGTGGTCGAGGTGCCACAGCGCCACGAAGCGGTCGGTCGGCAGCTCGCCCGACAGGTGACCGCCGAGGACGCCGTAGAAGTCCACCTGGTACTCGTGGACCACGGCACCGAGATGGACGAGGTTCAGGCGCGCGTTGAGCACCTGGAGTGGATCGAAGGTCCAGGCCACCCAGCGTATGCCGCGATCTTGGCACCACCGGCGCTGGTACCACTTGAGTCGGCGACCCACCCCCATGCCTCGCGCCTCGGGAGCCACCGCCATCATGTGGGAGTGCAGACCCACCCCGTCCACGCCGGGCTCGTGCGGCAACGCGGGAAACCCGTAGAGGAAGCCCACCTGCTCGCGTCCGACGAAGGCGCCGGCGACGAGCGCGCCGGCGTGCAGCGCCGCACGCATCTGCGCGGCAGGAACCACCTCTCGGTCGGCGTACTTCCACACGGCGAGCTGGAGTTGCTCGCAAGCGCGCAGGGCGTCCATCGTCATGATGGGGTGGATCTGGACCGTGTCGCGAGTCATCACGCGCTTCAGTGTAGCGAGCGCGACGGCGCCGACGCGGATACCGCGGCGCCGACGGGGTCAGCGTGGCCTGGTCCGCGTCGGCTGGGCCTCGACCTGCCTCCGAACGGGCGTGAGGGCGCTAGCAGGCGCCTGGTGCGGTGCCGCCGGGCCCCGCTCCGGACGCCTCGGCCGCGGCGCAGACCGGCCTCGCAGGCGGGCGATCAGGCGCCGCCACAGCGTCTTCGCGCTGGGCTGCGCACTCCCCGCGGCGCGCGCCCGCGCCAGACGCCGCTCGACGTCGGCCTCGTCGCGAAGGCGGGCGAGGTGAGCACGGACGTGGAACTCGAGATCGCCCGGCGATGGGTTGAGCATGGTGAGTCCTCCCGGAGCCCGGGTCCGTCGCAGCTGCTCTTCAGGGAGCGCCGCGATCATCTGGCGCCGCAGCCGACGATGCCCCTGCCACGGCTTCAGCAGCGCCTTCGCCGTGATGAACGAAGCGGTTCGGTTCGATGTCTCGGACACGGCCCCTCCTCCGTGGTGGCGCCCCGGCGCAGCCGCTGCGCGGCCGCGCGAAAGCTCGAGCGCCTCACACCACGCCAACGCTAGGCCCGAACCCGGCCATGATCTGGCCACTTCAGCTCTATGCTGTGGAGGTGTCCGATCGAACCGCCCGGCTGATGGCCGTGATCGATCAGCTCCAGGCGCGCGGCCAGATGACCACCCGCGCTCTCGCGGAGCAGCTCGGCGTGAGCGAGCGTACGGTGCGGCGCGACCTGGTCAGCCTGCAGGACCTCGACATTCCGGTTCGAACCACGCCGGGCCGCCACGGCGGCGTGACGATCGAGCCAGGCGCCCTCCTGGCGCCGCTGCGCTTCACCAACGCCGAGCTCGTCGCGCTGCGGCTCGGCCTTCGGACCGTGACAGCCTCGCACGACCCGCTCCTCGGTCCGGCCTCGCGCTCGGCCCTGATGAGACTCGAGCAGGTCATGACGCCGCGGGCTCGCGAGCGCGCCCGAGCGCTCGACGCGGCGCTCGTCGATGCCCCGTCGTTCGAGCGGTATGCGCTCGAGGAGGTGCCTGCCGACGCCGAGATGGTGCTGGAGATCGCCGAGGCGATCCGCGCTCGTGAGCGCATCCGACTGCACTACGCCTCGCCCTCGAGCGGCCACACGACACGCGACGTCGACCCCTACGGCCTGGTCCGGATGCAGCGCTGGTACCTCGCCGCCCACTGCCACCTGCGTGGCGGGCTACGCACCTTCCGACTCGACCGCATCCGCCGGCTCGAGCGCGACGGGCCGACCTTCACGCGGCCCGAGGGCTTCGACGCCTTCGCCGTGGTGGCGTCCTCGATCGCGCTCGCGCCGTTCCCCGGGACCGTGGTCTGCCGCGTCACGATCGCCACCGACCTCGAGCGTGCCAGTCGCGCCGTCCCACCCGAGGCCGTCGTCCTCGAACCGCACGGCGAGGGCGTGCTCCTCTCGACGCGCTTCGCGGGCGACGCGCTCGAACGGCTCGCGCTCCACCTCCTGTGGCTGCCCTGGCCGTTGGAGGTGATCGAACCGCCCGACCTCCGTGAGGCCCTGCGCAAGGTGGCGACCCGCGCCCTGGCC
>SLRS01000272.1 GCA_007130855.1 Trueperaceae bacterium
GCGCAGGCGCATGATGCAGCGCAGGCGCATGATGACGCCACCGACCATGGCACGCATCGCCACGACACCCTGCCGCCCGCCGAGGTGGCAGCGGGGTCGCTCCATCAACTCGACGTGCTGTGGACGGATCAACACGGCAAGCCGGTGCGGCTCACCGACTTCGCGGGCCAGAACCTGCTGATCACGATGTTCTACGGCAACTGCACCACGGCCTGCCCGCTCCTGCTCCACAAGGCGCGCATGCTGCAAGACGCGCTGCCGCAGCAGCTCGCCGTGCTGGCCGTGAGCTTCGATCCCGAGACCGACACGCCCGAGGTGATGCGCGCCTACGCCGAGCAGCGTGGCTACGACCGAGACGGCTGGCACTTCCTGTCCGGCTCACCGGTCCACATCCGGATGCTCGCTACGCTGCTCGGCGTCCGCTACCAGCGGCGGGCCGACGGCCACTTCGATCACTCGAACCTGATCGCCGTGCTCGACGAGCGTGGCGTGGTCAGACTACGCACCGAGGGCGTTGCGCCGGAGGTGACCGACATCGTGGAGGCGATCGCGGCGGGGGCGCTCGAGCCTTGACGCGGGTGGGGAACGGTTGCGCCGTGACGGCCGCGCCGTCACGGCGTCCGCGTCACGTCATGAGGTCCCGCCGCGCAAAGGCCCACGCTCCCAACGGCGCCGCGATCACGCTGATGGCGGCGAGCAGCGCGAGGCTCTGCGGCTCGAAGCCGTGCACGAGCGGCTCAGGATCGAGCATCCAAGCGAAGGGCGACAGCGCGCCCAGCACCTCGACGCCTGCGGCGTTGGCGACGCCCCTGAACACGTAGGCGAGGACCGCGACGCCTGCCGCGGCGCCGACCGCGGCCGAGCGGCGCGCGCCGGCTGCTCCGAGCGCGAACGCAAGCGTCGTGAAGCCTACCACCAGCAGGAGCAGCCCGAGGCTGGCGGCCAGCACGTTGAGCGGCTCGACCCCGAGGTCGAACAGCGGGCCGCTGACGAGCACGGCGACCGTGGTCGCGACGACGAGCGTCGCCACGAGCAGCCAGGAGCCCAGGAGGCGTTCCAGGTAGATCCGCAACCGGCTGACGGGCGCGGCGAACTCGAGCTCGAGCGTGCCGTCCTCCTCCTGGCCCGCGATGAGGCGGCCGCCGAGACCGATCCCGTACACCAGCAGCATCACCGGCCCGAGCAGGCCGTAGATGACGGCCTCGAGGTAGCCGGCGGCCGTCCCGATGCGGTCGTAGCCCATGGCAGCCATCAGGCCCTCCGGCATGCCCTCGATGGCGGCGGCCATCTCCTCGCCCATCATCGGCCAGAACGCCAAGTAGAAGACGGTGACGACGGCGAGGGCTGCCGCCCAGATCCACATCGCCCGGCGGTGATCGCGCCACACGCGGCGCAGGCTGGTGAGACCCTCAGCGCGCATCGGGCGCCTCCACGGCTCCGGTTCCGGGCGCCGCGTCGATCCCTGTGGCTTGCCCGAGCCGATAGACGTCCATGAACAGCTCCTCCAGGTCGCGGTCTCGTGCCACCCAGCCGATCACCCGGTGACGGGCCGCGGCCTTCAGGAGCGCGTCCGGCTCGCCATGCAGCTGGCATTCGAAGGTCGTGCCCTCGAGACGCGGCCGCTCGACACCTGGGAGGGCCGCCAGCGAGCTCAGCTCGGGCACCTCCGCGAAGCGCAGCATCACGCGCTGGCCGGCGCGGCGGCGCAGCCCGTCCACCGAATCGACGTCGACGGTGCGCCCCTCGCGGATCACGGCGACGCGGTCGGCCACGCTCTCGACCTCGCGCAGCACGTGCGACGACATGAGCACCGTGGCACCCCGCGCTCTGAGTTCGCGGACGAGCTCGAGGAACTCGTGCTGCAAGAGCGGGTCGAGGCCGCTGGTCGGCTCGTCGAGCACCAGCAAGTCGGGCTCGTGCATGACCGCCTGGATCACGCCGACCTTCTGCTTGTTGCCGCGCGACAGCGCCCGGATCGGCCGTCCGAGATCGAGGCGGAAGCGCTCGGCGAGCTGCCCGATACGCTGGCGCCCGCGACCGCCGCGCAAGGACGCCAGGTGGTGGAGGTGCTCACCGGCGGTGACGCGCCCCGTCAGCGCGAGCTCTCCCGGCAGGTAGCCGATGCGGCTCCGCAAGGCCGGCCCACCCTCCTGCGGCGCCTGCCCGAAGACGGTGACCTCGCCGGCGTCGGGCCGCAACAGGTCCATCAGCACCCGGATGGTGGTCGACTTGCCCGCCCCGTTGGGGCCGATGAAGCCGTACACCTCGCCGGGCAAGACCTCGAGATCGAGCCCGGCGAGGGCGCGGGTTCGCCCGTAGTCCTTCACCAGGCCGCGCACGTCGATGACCGCCGCTTTCATCGCTCCTCCTCCGTCGTCATGGCTCCTCCTCGTCTCCCTGCGCGCTGCCGGGCGACTCGAGGCGCCGGTACCAGTCGGTCGCCAGCAAACCGTTGGTCAAGATCTCGAGCGCCGGCGCGATGTAGGCGGTGTCCGAGGCGTGATGCTCGGCGGGGCCGGTGAGGTCGACGCCGAGCACGCGCTCCACGTGAGTGTGGAGCACCAGCGCGCCGAGCGACCAGAGCGTCAGCACTGCTGCGACGCCGCGAGGATGGTCGAGGCGCCGGGTCACGCCCTGCGCCACGCCCTCGCCGAGGTAGCGCTCGGCGTCGTCGATCAGCTCGTCGACGAGCGCGGCGACCTCCGGCGTCCCCTCGGCGAGCGTCCGCGCCAAGTACCGCTGGATCGGGGGGCCGCCGGCCTGCTCGCGCAGCACCGCGAGCGGATCGAGGCCTGGCCCCGCGCGCATGACCTCCATCTTGCGCTCACGGATGAAGGCAGCGACGAAGCCGTCGCAGGTGGTGCGCAGGCCGGCCTTGGAACCGAAGTGGTGGATGACGAGCCCGGCCGACACGCCGGCGCGCTCGGCGATGCGCCGCACCGTCGTGGCCCCCACGCCAGCCTCGGCGAAGCACGCCAGCGCCGCGTCACGGATGCGGGCGCGTGTCGAACGGTCATCGTCTTCTCCGCCGGCCGACGGCGCGACTGAACCCATGTTCAGATTATTGAACATGCGTTTAAGACATGTCAAGCGGCCCGGTCGGGCTCGCTCGCCGCGCACGGTTGTGCTCTCCCATAGCTCACCGCGCTACCAGGGCCTTGGTCGCCGGTCGCCTTCGGCGACCCGGGCCATCACGCTGGCCCGATGCGCCGCTCGCCGGTCACCACCGAGGACGGCGGCTGGGCCTCCTAGGAGCTATCACTCGCTGCTCGGTTCCGCAGGCTCGGCGGGTGGATCGATGAGTTCGCCGGTGGCGCCGAAGTCGCCGACCGCAACGACCCAGTTGCCAGTGCCCGGCAGTGTGATCGTGCGCTCACCCGCATCGACGAGCCCGAGGTCGTACTGCACGTAGGCGCCGCTGGTACTGACCGCCACGACCTGGCTATCAGCCCGCTTGACGTCGACCTTCACGCTGCTCGCGCCCTCCTTGTAGACCACGCTTCGGTCACTGTCGCTCAGGACCATGCCATCAGCAGGGGCCGAATCGACGACCAATGGGAACGCGAAGCGGTGCTCCCAGAAGTCATGGAGGGTCTTCCATATCTCGGGGTGTTCGTACTCAGGCGTCGCCGACGTGCCCGAGCGACCCTGCCCGAAGATCGCACTGGCGCCATTCGCCATCGAGAACTGCCAGGCGGCACGGCGCGCGACGTCCTCGTACCAGACGTCGTCGCGGTCGCTCCAGAACCGGCGCTCGTAGATGAGCGCCATCCCCGGCGGGGAGTTGCCGAACTGGGCAAGCGCGTCGGCGTACCAACCGCTCTCGGGACGGCCATCCCAGCTGAAGACGTCGAGTTTGTCCATTCCCAGGTCGAGCACGATGCTGGGCGCGCGGTCGTCGGCTTCGCGCGCCATGTACAGGCGCGGGAGCGTACCGAGCGCTTGCATGCCGGCGTGCCACGCCCGGAGCTGCTCGGCAGTGACGTACTCCTCGAGATCGTACCCGTAGCTCATGGCCCAATTGGGGTAGGCACCGAGGCGCCCGACGAGCATGCGCTGAACGCGCTGATCGACGTACCCGTTGATGCCGCCCTGAAGGTCAGCGGTGGAGCCGCCGGCCTCCTGATCCGACCAAGCCCAGATGTGCATGAAGCGACCGCGCGCAAGCGCGCGCTCGAGCAAGTCCTCGATCACGGCGAAGGTGTACGGATCGGGCTCCGTACTCGTGCTCGTCTGCCGGTTCGTCAAGCCCCACTGCACGAAGTTGTGCGCGACGTTGAACTCGATGGCGTGGAAACCATGCGCTTCCATGTGATCGAGATTCGCCTCGATCCGCGCGCCGCGCTCCTCCTCGGTCAGGCCGCCGAGACCGACCCAGAGATGCGAGAACCCGACAGGATCGGTCGTCGTTGCGGCCCGTACCTGCGGGTTGTAGAGCATTCGGCGGGGCGTGCCGTCGTCGCCATGGAGGTAGGCGAAGGAGCCGGTGCCGTCGGCGTTGGCGACGGTGGTCATGAAGCCCTTGGCGTCGGGGTTCGGGTTGCTGGTGATGGTGGCGATGCCGGTGAGGCCGTTGAGGGTGTCGGAGTGCGGGCTGCTGGTGTTGATGTCGTAGGTGCCGGTGCGGGGTCCGGTGAAGCGAAACTCGAACGTGTTCCCGCCTGCGTAGTACAGCGGCACGCTGTACGTGTCACCGCCTCGGCGCGTGAAGGTCGCGGTCGCCTCGACGTCGTACGCGTTCCTCGCCCCATAGTCTGTCGCAACGACTTGCCACGCGAGGTAGGGTTCGTGAACCATGCCGGTCTGCGCCGCGAACTCGTCGTCGCCCGGAGTGGTCGGGCTCGATGCGCCCGACTCCTGCTGCGCTGCGGCGTGCAGTTCCTCGAGTTGCGCCGCCGAGAGCGCCACCGGGAAGGCGAGCAGGCCGGCCATGTCGCCCGACCACCAACGGCGCCAGCCAACACCGTCGTGTTGCGCAGCGATAGCGAAGAGGTCGGTGTTCGCCTCGATGCCACCACTGTAGTCGGTGCTCGCAATGTGCACTGCGCTGCCGTCCACGATGCGGTGCAAGGTGATCTGGTTGCCGTCGTAGCGGACCATGTACATCTGCCACTCGTCGGATGTGGCGTCGCTGGCGACGATGTCGCCTTCGTACACACTCCGGTCGTTCCTGACCGTGAAGCGCACCGTGTCAGTGGCATAGCGGTTGCGCCGGATCTGATACGCGTCGTCGCCCTTACCGATGCGCACGTGATGCGCCACGCCACCTGACTGGTTGCCGTGACGTTCCCACCAGACGATGGTCATGGCGTTCGTGAAGCGCAAGAGCGGATCGTCGCCGACATCGATGTGCTGCTGCGAGGCTTCGACGAAGCGGTAGAAGCCCGGGATGCCCGGCATGGGGCCACCGCTGGCGTGCCAGGCGGGCGCGTTGTGCTCGCTGCCGTGGAGATCGTTGCCGCTCTCGTCGAGCCACCGTCCGCCGCTGCGCTCTTGGTTGAGCACCAGCACCGCGCCGAGGTTCTTGGCGGCGTCGACGTACGCGATGGGTTCGGGTTCTCGGGCCTCCGTGGTCAGTTGCTCGACCGCGGCGAAGAAAGCGATCTTCTCGGGCGTGTTGATCGCCCAGTTCGTCGGCGGCGACTGGAAGCCGGTGTGATAGTCGTTCGCTCCCTGGTCGTAATACCCCCAGCCCGCTCCCGCGCCGACAGCGGCGTACAGGTTGGCGAGATCAGCCGAGTCCTCGTTGAAGTCGATCGGCTCACCACCGTACGACGAGCTGTTGCGGATCTCCTCGACCATCTCCACGACACGGCTGGCGGTCTGGTTGTTGCCATGCGGCAAGTGGAAGTCCGCGGCAGCGATCAGACTGTCCGGCGGAATGTAACCGCCACCCAAGGAGCAGCCGTAGAGCAGATTCGGTCCCACCGCGCGGGCAGCGGCGATCATCTCGTGCGCGCGGTCGGGGTTTGAGAAGATGTCGTGGCTCCACTGCCAGTGCCCGACTTCGTTCGCGAGCTCGATGACGACGTTCGTGTAGCCCTTGTCGACGACCCACTGCGTGGCGTTTTCGACGGCTGTGAAGATCGCTGCCTCGTTCGGGAAGTGATCGTCTTGGCCAAAGTAGAAGTAGGACAAGATCGCTACCATGCCGTGCTGATCGAGCGCCTCGATGACCTGGGCCATGCGCTCCATGTAACCGGGCTTGATGCTGCCGTCCGTGGTGAACGCGGTGTTGATCCACGGCTGGCTCCTGCCGTACGGAGCGCCGGAGCTTCGCGGACGCCCGCCCTGCAGCGAGACGGTCACCGCATTCAGGCCCTTGGCTGCATAGGTAGGCACCATCGCGACGAACTCGTCGGTCTGGCGCTGCGGATCGTACGGGCTCGAGTCGGGGTACTCCCACTCGTGAACGGTGCTCGGGTTCTCGTCCTCGAACGTCGCCTGCACCATCCGGGAGTTCATCAGCAGGCCCTCGGCTTGGCTACCGGGATTGACGATGACGCCGTTGATGTACCAGTCCTGATCAACGATGCCGACGACCGTCTGAGGGTCCGGGTACGGCTCGATCGGAGCAACGGGATCGGGCTCCGACGGCGACGACGGCGGTGATGTCTCCTCGAGCGCGGCGGCAGCCAACCACGCCATCTCGGTCGTGCTCAGGGCGTAGTCGAACGCCAAGCCCCCCGCGAGCTCTCCGGTCCGCCAGCGCCGCCAACCTTCGCCTAAGCGACGATTGTCCTGCGCGGCGTAGGCGAAATGGTCCTCGGCGCTGTCGGGCATCAGCCCACTCGCGGCACGGCCCGCGACCCGCGTCGCGGTGCCATCAGCGACACTCCACAGGGTGCCCTCACTGCCATCGAAGCGTGCCACGACCATTGTCCACTTGGCTCCATCTAGGAAGTCACCGCTGGTGACCATGGCCTCCGAACTCGCTCCATCACGGACGAAGTAGCGCAGGCTCACCTCGTTGTGACGACGGACGATGTAGCCGCGGTCACCCTTGCCGAGCCGAGTGGCGTGCCCGTCGACCTGCGGACCGGTACCGTTGCGCTCCCACCACGCCAGGGCATGCGGGCCGGTGAACGCGATCACCGCATCGTGCCCAACGTCGACGTACTGCCTGAGTCCGGCGTCGAACGCGAAGAAGCCCGGCAACCCGGGCCCGGGCCCGCCGGTCTCGTGCCACACCGGGTCGTTCACGACGGTCCCATGGAGGCCGTTGCCGCTCTCGTCGCGCCATATCACGCCATCCCGCGTCGCGGCATGGATCATGACCGCGCCGAGTTCGAGTGCCCTATGGCTATTCTCCGTCAGCTGAGGGTCCGGCTCCAACACCAGCGCGAACGTCGCGCTCACCACCACATCCCCCTCCAACTCGAGGCCGCACTCCTCCCCAACCGCCACCGCAGCACACGCATCACCCCACGCCAGATGCGCAAAACCCTCAGCCGCCACCGCCGCAAACGCCACCACATCACCAACGTGATACGGACCCTCCGGCGCAGCCACCACCACGCCACCCTCACCCGACACGATCACCACCTCGACCGAGGCGTCGGCGTTATCGACGAAGAATGGAACGGTCTCGGAGTCCCGGACGCGGCCATTCGGCATCACGGCCTCGTAGCCCAGCGTGTGCTCCCCGTCGGTGAGCTCCGTCGTGTCGATCTCGTATTCGAACGGGGGACCATCGAGCGTCAGGCCCAGGACGCCATCGAGGTAGAAATGCACCTCCCGCATCCACCCCTCGGCCTCGATCGACACAATGATCGTCCCGCCGACCGTCAGGCCTTCCAGGTCCGACACGTCGATGTTCGACCGCTGGACGCCGATCGTAGACGCATCGTCTCGCTCCACCGTCCGCCCGACACGCTCCAGCGACTGGCATGCTGAAAGCCCGAGCACCAAGGCGCACACGAACGCCAGGTGACCGATCGGCAGTACAAGGGCGGAGACGCGTCGTGGATGCGAAAGGCGTCTGATGCTCATCGGTGAACCTCCTCGCGGGGTTGGGGAAGAGACCAACACCGACCCAGAGGGTCGCGCCCTTCGAGGGCCAGCGGCGAATGCCAGTGCTCCGAGCCTACCGTGTGCCGGTAACGTTGCCTCCCGCATATTTCACCCCGTAGTCCGAGGCCTTGGGATCGGCACGCAGGCAAAGCAAAACGGCCGCCCCGATCGGGGCGGCCGTGATCATGGAGCGGGAGACCGGATTCGAACCGGCGACATCTACCTTGGCAAGGTAGTGCTCTACCAGCTGAGCTACTCCCGCGTGGGCGGCGAGGCCCGATGCCACAGCACCGAACCTCGCCTCATCAAAATAACTCCTCGCGCTGACCTACTTTCGCAGGGAGCTGCCCCCCAACTATCATCGGCGCTGCGGTGCTTAACTTCCGAGTTCGGGATGGGATCGGGTGGGTCCACCGCGCTATGAGCA
>SLRS01000259.1 GCA_007130855.1 Trueperaceae bacterium
CTGCACCACCGACGCCTTGCGGCTCGAGCGCGTCGCGCGCGACGAGGCTCCCAAGCCACCGGCCACCCAACTGCACTGGATGCGGGACCGGGCCGACGCCCGTGGCATCTCGCTCGACGACGTCGTCTGACCCGCGGCGCGCTGCACTCACCAGGCAGCCGCACCGCGGTGCACTCACCATGCAGCCGCGACCCCCCACTGCTCACGACTCGGCCTGGTGAGGTACAGCCGACCGTTCGCCACGTCGAACGCGAACTCGGCACCGATGCCCAGCTCGACGCGGTTCAGGTCGACATGCAGCGTCGGCGTGATGCGCAGAGGCCCCAGGTCGATGTCGAACGCTGCGCGCAGACCGGGCGTGACGCCACCCTGCTCGAGCGTGAGATCGGCCCCGAGCCAGAGCCTGAAGAGGTAGTCGGAGAATAGGTCGTAGTCGATGCCGCCGTTGAGGCGACCGCTCGTGCTGGCTTCGCCGTCGATGCGCCAACGGTACGCGGGGGAGTACTGGACTCGAAGCTGCGCGTCAGGCGTACGCGGGTCGAACGCGACGCCGATGCGGTGTTCTTCGCGTGTGTGGACCGGCTCGAGCCGCGCTGGTTCGATGCCTTGCAAGAGCTCGTGCAGCCACAGTGGATCGTCGACCAGGAGGTGCTCGAGGTCGGGTCCGCGCACCCAGACGGGTACCAGGAGATCGGTGTCGCGTACCCCGTAGTGATGACCTACGAACTGGGGGAAGCCGGCGGGTCCTCGTGGCGGGTTCAAGCCGAAGACGAGTTCGCCGGCGTTGGGGTGCTGCGCGTAGCGGTAGAGGTTCGGGATCGCTCCCGGGTAGGGGTGCGCAACGGTCAACGCGAGCCATTCGTCGGCGTCCAGTGGCGAACCGTCGTACCCGACGGCAGCATAGTCGAACGGGTCGTCTCGGCTCGCGTAGGCGTAGGCGCCGTCGTGTTCGTGAACTTCGAAGTACGCACCGTAGAGGTACCCGGCGACCGTGTGTGGTTCGACGCGGTAGACCACGAAGTCGAGGTGCGCGCCTTCGCCCAGGCGTCGCGCCGCTTCAGCGGTCTGGCTGGTGTCGTACAGGTAGATGTTGGGGTACGAAGCGTACTTGACGTTGCTGCCGAGGTTGTCATCGATGGCCTGGGAGACGTTGACGGGTTCGTCGGATGCAGAGAGGCCGTGATCGCTGTAGATGATGAGGTTGAGATCGTCGAGATCGAGGCGTGGCAGAATGCGTCCGATCGCGGCGTCGAGCCTCGAGAGCGAGTTGATCTGCGCGTCGATGCCCTCGAGATGACCGATCGTGTCGGTGGCGTACCAGAAGAACTCCACTACCCGGTAGCGCTCGAGCAGGGCGGGGAGATTCATGACCGAGAGTTCTGCGAGCGTGAAGGCGACCCATCCGTAGACGAAGCCGGTCTGCGCTCGACGAGGCACCGAGAAGACCAGCTCGCTCCGTACCCGCAGTTCGGGGTAGATCTCATCGTTCTCGCGGTCCCACCAGCCACCGATCCCGATGGCCGAGCCCGCGTCGTTCGCCTCCCCGGTCCTGAGGCGGCTATAGATCACGGGCGTGCTTCCGGGGAAGAGCGTGAGGGCTCTTCGCGTCACACCACCTGCGAAGATGCGTTCGAACGTCGGCAGCTTCCCCTCAGCCAGCGCCCGCTCGTACGTCTCATAGGAGATCGCGTCGACGTGGATGATCAGATACCGGTCGCTCTCCTGCGCGTTCGACAGCCCGGACGCGAGGATCACGAGCAGCGAGAGGGTGATGATTCGAGCGACAACGCGCTGCGTCATGCTGCGCACGCTAGTACCTCCCGCTTCGGAATCGTGTCTCGAGTGTAGGCCAGGGACACGTCAACGGCATCGCTGACGGCCCTCGGCCCGAGGTACCCGTGTCGACGCCAGCCTGACGGCCGATCGCTTGCACGGTAAGGATCGTCGTCCTCGATCTCGTGCTCGGGTTTCACCAGATGACGCGGCTGGCACGAGCGGAGCGGTCGAACACGAACCCGCGCCGCCTCGATCGCGTTGAAGCCGCTCCAGGACCATGCGACACGCCACGGAGCTCGGGAACCAGATGCGTCGAGCGGCACCTGCCTAGCTCGACGCACGACGCTCGAGACGGACCGGCTACGCTGTGCTCATGTTCGTGCCGACGCGGTGCTCGAACGTGGTGTACGCGCTTCGTATCGCGCACCCTCACTTTGCACCCAGACGCCCAGGCTATTCTCATGCCAGGAGGTCAGGAGATGACGGTCACCCTGCGGCGCGCCAAGCGCAGCGACTCGCGAAAGCGCCGCCTGCGAGCGTTCCTCTCTGGAGCGCGCAAGGCCTTCATCATCTTCCCCGACGCGCGCGTCGTGAGGATCCCGACCGACTCTGACCAGGGTAGTGACGAAGCTGCCTTGCGGAGCGACTGGCAAGCCGTCGGCGGTGACGTGCGTCGCGCGCTTCGGAAGCAACGCTCCGAACCCGGTTCGTGAGCCGCAAGGCCTCCGGCAAGCTGAGACCCCAACCGCCTGAACCAGCCCATGTGGAGACCGACGAGCTCCGAGCGAAACTCGAGCCCGTGTTGGCCGAGAAGCTCAAGCGACCGCAGGACGCTCACGAAGTCGCTGAGTTGGTCGCGACCGCCGTCGTGGTCCTGCTCGTCTTCGGAGGCCTTGGGCTCGCCGCCCTCGAGTACGAGTTGCCGGGCTACACGGGCTTCGTCACCGGCGTCTTGCTCTACGTGTCGACCTGGATCGTTGGCCGGCGCCCAACGCCAAAGCCAGGAACGGAGAAGCCGACCGAGCGCGCCGAGCGCGGTGGGGCGCACCAGTAGTAGCGCCGCGACCCGATCTATACCGCGCCTTCCGGAACGCGGCCCGGTCGAAGCGGCAGGGCAACCGCTCGCCCGTTCGGCACACATCACCACCGCCAGAGGAGGTCGACCCCATGCCACACCGCACTCGCCTCGACGCCGGCATCGTGATCGCGTACCAGCGCGGCTCCCACACCGTCTTGACCGGCGGCGTGGTCGTGCTGGAGGACGACCGGATCGTCCACGTGGGCCGCGAGGCCGACGGGCCGGTCGACGAGACGCTCGACCTACGCGACCGGCTGCTTACCCCCGGGTTCATCAACACCCACACGCACCTCGCGGGCTCGCCGCTCGATAAGTCGCTGGTCGAGGACGTCGGCAAGCGTCAGTTCCAGTACTCCGCGCTGCCCGACATGCTGCCCGCGCGCGCGGCCGCCAACGACCGTCAGATGATGGAGGCGTGCGTCGACTACTCCCTCGTCGAGCTGCTCCGCACCGGCACCACCACCGTCATGGAGATCGGCAGCATCGGCGACTACATGGCCGACGCGGCCGAGCGCACCGGCCTGCGGGCCTACGTTGCCGACAGCTACCGCTCGGGGCGCTGGTTCAGCGACGACGGTCGCTCGGTCAAGTACGAGTGGGACGAAGCCCAGGGGCTGCGCGACTTCGAGCGCGCGCTTGCGCTCGTCGAGCGACTGCGCGGCCGCGCCGAGGGCCGCGTCCAGGGGTTCCTGTCACCCGCCCAGGTCGACACCTGCACCGAGGAGCTCCTGCGCGCCTCGAAGCAGGCCGCGGACGAGTTGCAGGTGCCGCTGGCGCTGCACGCCAGCCAATCGGTCTTCGAGTTCGACGAGATGATGCGCCGCCACGCCCTCACGCCGCTCGAGTGGCTGGAGGGAATCGGCTTCCTGGGCGAGTGGACCATCCTCGGGCACGCGCTGATGACCGCCGGGCACTCCTGGGTCCAGTTCTCGGGCGACGACCTCTCGCTCCTGGCCGAGTCCGGCACGGCCGTCGCGCACTGCCCCTGGGTGTTCGCGCGCCGCGGCGTGATGATGGAGTCGTTCGCGGACTACGTAGCGCGCGGCGTCACCATGACGCTCGGCACCGACACCTCCACGCAATCGATGATCGAAGCGCTGCGCTGGGCGGCCGTGCTGGGCAAGCTGAGCAAGCGCCAGACCGACGTCTCCACCGCCCGCGACGTGTTCGACGCCGCCACCACCGGCGGCGCGCGGTTGCTGCACCGCCCCGACCTCGGCCGCATAGCAAACGGCTGCAAGGCCGACCTGCTGGCGTGGGACCTGGGCTCGCTGTTCATGGTGCCGCTGCGCGACCCGATCCGGAACCTGGTGTACTCGGCCCAGGCCGAGGACCTACTCGACGTGATGGTCGACGGCCGCTGGCTGATGCGCGACCGGGTCGTCCTGAGCGCCGACGAGCGCGCCGTCGCGGCCCGGCTGCAACGCGAGGGCGAACGCATGTGGCCCCAGATGCACGTGGGCGACTGGGCCGGTCGCAGCGTCGACGAGATGTCGCCACTCACCTACCCGGCGTTCGACACGTCACTGGCGTGAGCGCCGACGGCATCGGCGTGAGTACACATGTCGCATCCATGGCAGTACGATCCTCGCAGCAAAGTTAGGGCGTGTTTGCACTGAGCGAGTCAGGTGTCGCGTCCACCGCTGTTCAGCGTCGCTCCGAAGACCCGTCGAACAGACGCTGGAACAGCTCGAACAACGCGCCCTTGTCCTCGAACCCGATCCCCGGCACGTCCGGCAGGCCGACGTGGCCGTCGCGTACCGGCGTCGAATCGGCGAAGCCACCGAACGGCTTGAACACGTGGGGGTACGACTCGTTGCCGCCGAGCCCCAAGCCCGCGGCGATGTTGAGCGCGAACTGATGCCCCCCGTGCGGGATGCATCGCCGCGGCGTCCAACCCATCTCGCGCAGGACCTCGAGCATGCGCATGTACTCCACCAAGCCATAGGAGAGGACGGGGTCCATCTGCAGGATGTCCCGGTCGGGGCGCATGCCGCCGTACCGCAGCAGGTTGCGCGCGTCTTGCATGGAGAACAGGTTCTCCCCCGTCGCCATTGGTCCCTCGTAGTGCTGGCCGAGTTCGGCCTGGAGGGCGTAGTCCAGCGGGTCGCCGGCCTCCTCGTACCAGCGCAGGCCGAAGGGTTCGAGCGCCTGGGCGTAGGCGATGGCCGTCTCGAGGTCGAAGCGGCCGTTCGCGTCGACCGCGAGACGATCCCCGGACCCCACGACGTCGAGGATCGCCTCGATGCGCGCCACGTCATCGCGCAGGCCAACGCCTCCGATCTTGATCTTGACGACGTCGTAGCCCATATCGAGGTAGCCCTGCATCTCGTCCCGGAGTTGCTCGACGTCCTTGCCCGGATAGTAGTAGCCACCGGCCGCGTAGACGAACACCCGCTCGTCTACGCGGCCGTCGCCGTAGCGCTCCGCGAGTAGCCGCCGGAGGGGCCTGCGCTCGATCTTGGCGACCGCGTCCCAGAGCGCCATGTCGACGACGCCCACGGCGACCGAACGCTCGCCGTGCCCACCTGGCTTCTCGTTGCGCATCATGACGTCCCAGATCCGGAACGGGTCGAGGTTGTCCCCGGCGTCGTTCAGGAGCTCACCCGGCTCGGCCTCCATGATGCGGGGGATGATCCGATCGCGCAAGATGCATCCCTGCGCATAGCGGCCGTTCGAGTTGAACCCGTAGCCGACGACGCGTTCGCCGTCGATGACGACGTCGGTATGTACCGCCACGACCGACACGGTCATCTTGCTGAAGTCGATGTACGCGTTGCGGATGTCCGACGCGATGGAGGCGGTGCGTTCTGTGATGTCGACGATCCTCATGGCGATCCACCAATCACGACAACGAGGCGATGACGGCGTCGGTGACGTCCGACGTCGTCGCGGTACCGCCGAGATCCGGGGTCGAGCACTCGCCGCTGGCGGTGACGGCTTCGACCGCCCGCATCAGCGCCTGCGCGGCCTCGTGTTCCTCGAAGTGCTCGAGCATCATGCTCGCCGTCCAGAAGGTTGCGATGGGGTTGGCGATGCCCTTCCCGGCGATGTCCGGCGCCGAACCGTGGACCGGCTCGAACATGGAGGGGAACTCGCGCTCCGGATTGATGTTGGCCGAGGGCGCGATGCCGATGCCGCCGGCCACCGCGGGCCCGAGATCGGAGAGGATGTCGCCGAAGAGGTTGCTCGCCACCACCACGTCGAACCAGTCCGGGTGCTGGACGAAGTGCGCGGTGAGGATGTCGATGTGGTACTGGTCTGCGGCGACGTCCGGGTACTCCTCGGCGATGGTGGCGAAGCGCTCGTCCCAGAACGGCATGGTGTGGATGATGCCGTTCGACTTGGTGGCCGACGTCAGGTGCTTCTTCGGTCGCTTGCGGGCGAGCTCGAAGGCGAAACGGATCACGCGGTCGACGCCCCGGCGGGTGAACACCGTCTCCTGCACGGCCATCTCCAGGTCGGTGCCCTGGTAGAGGCGTCCGCCGATCTCTGAGTACTCCCCTTCGACGTTCTCGCGAACGATGAAGAAGTCGATGTCCCCGACGCCGCGGCCGGCCAGTGGCGACGTCACGCCCCGGAGGAGGCGAGCCGGACGAAGGTTCACGTACTGCTGGAAGTGCCGCCGGATCGGGATGAGGAGCCCCCACAAGGAGACGTGATCCGGCACCCCCGGGTAGCCGACTGCGCCGAGGAAGATCGCGTCGTGGGGACGAAGACGTTCGATCGCGTCTTCGGGCATCATGCGACCGTGCTGGGTGTAGTACTCGCACCCCCAGGAGACGCTCCGCCAGTGGAACGCGATGTCGTAGCGGGAACCGACGGCCTCCAGGACCTGTAGACCCGCTGCGATGACTTCGGGACCGATGCCGTCCCCTGGTATGACTGCGATCTCATAGCGCATGCGTACGTCCTCCTGAAGCTGCCGCGCGCTCAGGGAGCGAAGACCCCGGCCGGCAGCGGAACGCCGATGACCCCGGCGGAGCTGACGACAGCAAGGGCCACGCGCGGGCGGTCCAGGCCATCAGGCGGCATCATCTGCCCGCTCCGCCTGGGATCAACGCGACTGTGTCGTTCATGCTCGTCACCTCACCGGGCGTTCCCGCGCAACACCCGGGCGCACCACCGAGCTCCTCGTGAATGCGTCCGGCTAGAAGAACACGCCTTGCGGCAGTCGCACATGGAGGAACCGGGTGAACACGTAGTAGAAGGTACCGACGACGGCTGCGTCTATGACGAGCCAGAGGAGGAACGTTGGCAGTGTGACTCGACGTTGCGCTCTGGCGAGGTACCAGGAGAGGAAGGCGAACGCCAGGAAGCTCGACACGACGAAGCCGAGGCGAGAAATGGCCAAGATCCACGCGAGGATGGTCACGGCTGTGATCACGATCCGCGGGCGGTCTCCTTCCGTGAACAGCGCCCGCATCTCCGGCTTGGTGAAACCCATGACGATCAGTGCGAGGGAAACCACGGCCATGATGACGAGCACTGCATCTGGGAACATGGCGCTCAAGTCGGATAGCCTGCCGCGTCGCATCCAGAACACCGCGACGATAGCCAGGCCGATCAGGCCGCTGATGAGGTGAGTGTTGACTTCCCGCCTCACGATGGCGCTCCTCCGCTGTGGCCTTCGCGGCGCCGCTTGAGGTGAGCGGCGACGTAAGGCGAAGCTACCGACAAGATGGTGATTGCGATCAACACCCAGGACAGGGGGTTCTCGAACAGCTTGATGATCGGGTAGGGCTCAGCCGCACCGCGCAGCAGCGACTGCACGAAGCCCATCTCCGCGATCACCCCAAGGATGAGACCGAGGACCACCGGGGCAGCGTCGATGCCGAGATCCTTGAGGAGGAAGCCCGTCATCCCCAGGATGAACATGATCAGCACGTCGGTGATGCTGTTCCTCAAGGCGAACGTACCGAGGATGGTGATCAGTGCGATGCCGGGCACGAGGAAGTAGTAGGGCGTCTTGACGATCACCTGGTAGACGAGCCGTCCTCCGAGCAGTCCCACCGGGAGCATCGCCAAGGCCGCGATACCCATGGAGAGGATGAAGCCATAGGCGAGCATGCCGCTGGTGGTGAAGAGTTCCAGGCCGGGGCGCAGACCGTGCAGCATGAGGACGCCGAGGATGACGGCATCGGGCGGCGCTCCGGGAACTCCGAGGGTGAGCAGTGGGACCATGCTGCCTGCGACCATCACGTTGTTGCTCGACTCCGAGGCGACCAGTCCTTCGACTGCGCCCTTGCCGAAGCGTTCGGGATGCTTCGAAGCGCGTTTCGCTTCGTTGTAGGCTACGAGACTGGTGATGCTGCCGCCGGCGCCGGGAATGACCGCGATGATCTGACCGATGATGCAGGAACGAACGAGATTTCCCGGCATCGACAGCACCTTGACGAGCATCTTCAAGAATCCACTGCGAGCGACCGAACCGACGGTCACCTCGCTGAGGGCGCCTCGCCCTCGAGCTGCCATCATGAGGAGCTCGGGCAGGACGAACAGCCCGATCAGCGCTACGATCAGCTCGATCCCGCCTTGCAGCACCGGCAGTCCGA
>SLRS01000174.1 GCA_007130855.1 Trueperaceae bacterium
TGAGGAGCTCGGGCAGGACGAACAGCCCGATCAGCGCTACGATCAGCTCGATCCCGCCTTGCAGCACCGGCAGTCCGAAGGTGAAACGTGTCTCGCCGCCGATCGGCGACACGCCGATGGTACCGATCAGCAGGCCGATCGTTCCCCCTAGGAGCCCTTTTAGCAGCGATCCGCCGGAGAGGCTGGCGATGAGCGTGAGCCCGAGGATCGCCACCCAGAAATACTCAGCGGGCCCGAAGAGGAGCGCGAGCCGCGCCAGCGGCGGCGCCAAGAGCAGCAGTGCGATGACGCCGACGACGCCGCCGATCACAGAGGCTATCGTGGCGGCGCTGATCGCTTCCAGCGCGCGACCGGCCTTGGCCATTGGATAGCCGTCGAAGGTCGTGGCGATGGACGAGGGGGTACCGGGGGTGTTGACCAGAATGGCGGCGAACGAACCGCCGTAGATTGCGCCCATATACACCGCGCCGAGCGCCACGAGTCCTTGCAGTGCATCCATGGCGAAGGTGAAGGGAAGGAGCACGGCCAAGGCCATGGTCGCGGTGAGGCCGGGCATCGCGCCGACGAGAAGCCCAGCGGTGACGCCGACGAAGATGGTCAGCAGCAGTTGCGGCTGAAGCAGCTGACCGAACGCTGCGAGCAAGAGTTCTAGGTCCATCAGGTCCTTGTTAGATAGTCACCGACGGGCGGTGTAGGGGGCTTGGGGGCGCTTCGAAGGGACGATGCTGTGACCGCCCCTTCGAAGTTGCTCGTGATACTGGCTTGGCGGTTGCTGGAAGGCCCCTACTGTCCCGACTGGAGGATGTCTCCGTAGTCCTCGGCGACACGCTGTACCAGATCGACCGCTGCCTGTCCGGTGTAGTGCGTCATGATGAAGCCGAGAGGCTCCTGTTGCGGCCTGATGATCTCGTTGACTTCCCCGAAGGCATCAGCGAGCAGTTCGACGATCTCCGGTGGCGTGCCTACGGGCGCGGCCACACCGCGATACGCGCCGCCGACGATGTCGTAACCGAGTTCACGGAAGGTCGGAACGTCGGGAAGCGCCGCGACGCGTTCCTCGGACGCCACTGCCAGGATCCGCACCTGATCGCCGAGTTGCACTCCGAGCATCGTGTAGTTCATCAACGCCGAGACATGACCGCCGAGCAGCGCCGCCGGGAGCGGTCCCGTGCCGGTGAAGGGGATGTAGGTGAGGTTGACGCCGGCTTCGCCTTCCAGCCGGAGCATCTCCAGGTGGTTGGCGCTGAAGGTACCGCTGCCGCCCATCGTGACGACCTGCGGGTTCTCGCTCGCGAACTCGATGAGTTCATCGAGGGTCTCGAACGGGCTGTCCGCCCTGACGAGCAGCGCGTTGGGAGTGAAGTGGAACCAGGTGATGATCTCGAAGCCGTCGGTGGTGTAGCCGGCATCGACACGTTGGATCGGCTGCCCGACGATGTGCGGGATGTTGATGCCGATCAGTTCATAACCGTCCGGCCGAGCGGTGCGCTGAAAGTCGCTCCAGCCCACGGCGCCGCCTCCGCCGGGTCTGTGCGTGACCGTTACGCTGACACCGAGGATCTCCTGGAGGTGGGGCTCCTGGAAGCGCGCGGTGACGTCCGACTCCCCACCGGGATCGAAGGGGATGACGTAGGTTATGGGCCGCTCAGGGAACTGTGCCATGGCGAAACCAAGTAACGCAACGATCGCGAGAGTCAAGATGCCGAAGTAGCGGCTGCCCGTACTGCGCATGTCGTCCACCTGCTTTCCTATTAAGCGTTGGCAAAGCATAACCCATATGCTGATCTTCTGGTCAAGAACCTCGCATTTTCGCACGCCTCGGCTCCGCCGAACGCCTTGCATGAGTGGGCGCGCTGTCGACCTGACGCAGTTACACAACGACTCGACGACCACGCCTTCACCGGCCCGTACGCGCCGGCTGATGGGCGCGTGAAGTCCGGCCGAGCGACGCCGGCGATCGAGCATGGGCACATCGAGGATCGCCCGGACCTCGAGCAACGCTCGTGGATCCTCACGCGAGCTCTGGGCAGCAGTGCACGGCAAGGACGCGCGCGATCGACTGTCGGCGCATGCCCGCAGCCCGAACACGGCACCCCCGTCGTCGTCGCCCGCCGCGGCCGCGCAGGGTCCGAGGCCCCGACCCACGCGCCATCCGTTACCCTGAGGGCGATGCCGTTCCAGGATCATGAACGCACCACGATCGAGCGCGCCGTGACCGCGTTCATGGAGCGGCGCCGGCCGCCGGAGGCGATCCGCGCGGAGCTGGACCTCGAACACCGCATCGACGGCCAGAGCCTGGAGATCCTCGAACGCCGCCCCGCCTGGCGCGGCGCACCCGGCGAGACGACCGAGCTGCCCGTCGCGAAGGCCACCTTTGTGCGCTCACGCGACCACTGGCGCGTGTACTGGCAGCGCGCCGACCTCCGCTGGCACCGCTACGATCCCGCCCCGGAAGTGCGGACCGTGCAGGAGTTCCTCGACCTCGTCGACGAGGACGCCTACTGCTGCTTCTTCGGCTGACGTCGGCTCTCGCCCACACCAGTGGGTAAGCTCGACCGAGTTCCGCGATCGCACGAGCCTCACCCCCGCACCCAGATCCACCCCTCCCGCTCGGCCACCGCCCCCTCGTCCGGCGTGGGCCCCACCGCCGCGCCCTCCACGAAATCCAGCCCCGCCCACACGCACAGCAGCGCGTCGAGCACGTCGCCGGGCGCCGCCACGGGATCGAAGCCCGCTGGCAGGGCCAGGCGCCCCTGCACCGCCGCAGCGATGGGCCCGCGCGCGGGGCTGCCGGGCTCCTTGTACTGCCGCGACGGCAGCCCATGCGCCGCCAGCGTCGCCGCCGGGTAGACCTCGATCGCCCGCGGCTCGCCGCCCTCCGCCGGACCCCACGCCAACGCGATCGCGTGCCCCGTCTCGCGCCGCGCGACCGCCAGCAGCCCCAGCGCCGCCCGCGCCGTGCGGGCGATCCGGTCGGCCCCCACGTCGAGCGGACGCGTACCGTGGCGGGCGCGCACGGCGTGGTCGGTGACGCGGGTGAACAGCGCCGCCGCGACCTCGAACCGAGCGCGACGACGTCGACCACCCAGCCGTCCGCGCCGCGCCGCGCCCGCACCAGCCCGACGCGCTTCGCAAGCGTCGCGCAGTCGATCCCGATCACGCTCTCGTAAGGCATGCGGCATCGTAGCGCCGCCGGTGAGGCGGTAGCGAGGTCGGCACGGCGGCTCACGGCGCCCAGGCTGCCCTACACTAAGCCTGTGCCCCGCGACCTACGCCGCCCCTGCCTCGCCGGTCTGCTGCCGCCGGCGCCCACCCGCTTCGCGGGACCGCTCGCGACCTGGTGGTTCGCGGCCGCCTACCTCATGCTGGTCACCGTCCGCAGCGTCGTGCACCTCGTGGCCCCGGACGGCGGCGCGGGCACGATCGCCACGCTGGACATCACGGTCGAGGGCGGCACCAACGTCGTCGCGCTGTTCGGCCAGTGGGGTGCCATCCAACTGCTGCTCGCGGCGCTGCTTTGGCTGCTGCTGCTCCGCTACCGGGGCTTCGTCCCCCTGGTCCTGCTGGTGCTGCTGCTCGAGCCGCTGCTACGCGACGTCGCCGGTCGCCTCAAGCCGCTCGAGACGCTCGGCACCGCCCCGGGCGCAGCGCTGAACTGGGCTGTCGTGCCCGTGCTCGCCGCCATGCTCTGGTGGTCGCTGTGTTCCGAGCGCAAACCCGAGCCGGCAGGCTGACGGCGCGCACCCTGCTGGCACTCCCACTCGTCGGTCGCGTAGTTCACCTCCCCGCGGACCCGCTCATCTCGAGCGTCGCGCTCGCCGCGCTCTCCTTCAGCCTCGTGGACTCGGGCCGGGTGCGGGGTGTTCTCGGTGCCACGACGATCACGACGGTCTTCTATCTGGCGACCAGGGGTGTCGGGGTCGCCGAAGCGCAGGCGCACGTGCGCTCGCTGCTCGACCTGTTCGACGTTGCCTCGGTGGATCGTGCCGTGCTGGTCGCGGCGCTCGACGCGGGCTTCGATGACTTCGAGGACGGTGTCCTGCACGAGGCTGCCGTGGTGGCCGGGGTGGACGCCATCGTGACCCGTGACGGCGTTGGGTTTTCGTCTGCGTCGCTCCCCGTGTTCTCGCCCTCGGCGTTCCTGGCCGCCGTGCGCGGCCACCTGCGCTGAGGCCGACATGCGGCTTCTAGGACAGCAGACTGTCGAGGTGCTCGGCGAACGACCGTAAGTCTTCCACCCCGTCGTGCGTGAGCCGGTGGACGATCTCCCAATCGATGCGGTGATAGGCATGCACGGCCAGGTTACGGAACCCGACCGCCGCGCGCATCCGCGTCGCCAGGTCCTGGGGAACGATCTGCTCGCGTGCCAGGAGTTCGAACGTCTCACCCATCGTGACCGGTGCCGGTTGTTCGGTGTCGACCAGCACGTGGACCGCCGCGTCGACACACAGTTGGACAGCCCGCGCCAGGTTCAGAGCGAGAATGTCCTGGGCGTCGACATCGGCCGCGAGCGTCTCGGCGCTGTCGACGCGCCTCTGCTCGATACGCGCGACGCAGCGCCGCAGCGACTCGAGCTTCTCGGCGAGGATCATCCGATCCATCGCTGCCTCCGTTCGCGCAACAGGCGTTTGCGCAGCGGCAAGAAATCCTCGACATCGGCCAGCATGCGGCTCATCAATCGGTCGCGTGCCGCTCGGTCGCGGCACACGAGCGTCGTCCCCTCGCACAGGATCGTCCGCAGGAGCGGCACGCCCGTCTCCCGTAGGTCGAGGAGGTCGACGGGGCGACCGGTCGACTCGGTGACGACGCGTATGAGCGCCGCACGCCGCTCGGGGCCCAGCGCACGCTCGGCCAACACGGCTACGTCGGCGTCACTCTCGAACCCTGCGCGGCCCTGGGCGAGCGAGCCGAAGGCGATCGCAAGCAGCACGTCCGGCTCGGCTTCGAGCGCTTCGGCGAGTGACCGTAGGTTGGACCGTCCGCGCGCCATTTCCATACCCGGAGTGTAGCCCCTGCCTCACCGGCGCATCATCACCGACAGCGGCGCCCGCCTCATCGACCTACGGCCACGTCGCCGCCGCGATCGTGGCCGGCGATCGGCTCGAGGCAACGTCCATCAGCATGGCCCCGTCGAGGGCGCTGCGGCCGTCGTGCGGATCGCCCGCGGCGTAAGCGGCGACGCCGCGGAAGTGGACCTTGAAGGTCTTGCCGGTGAGCGTCTCCTCTGCGGGACAGCCGTAGTAACGCACGGTCCCCGCAAGCTCCGTCTCGACCCGCGCGGCGTCGAGCGCAAGCGCGGCGCACGGGGCTGGCGTCCTGCGAGAGACCAGGGAGCGCGTGTACTCGCCCAGGATGCCGATGACGGGTGAGCCGGACCCCTTCCTGGCGACGAAGGTCGTCTCCATGCCGCCGGCCCCCCTCGCGACCGAGAAGCCGTGCGCCTCGAGTTCGTCGGCGATCCGGCGCGAGGCATAGCGCTCGTGCAACGCGGTCTCGGGGCGCTCCCTGATGGCGCGGGCCAGGTCCGCGAAGTGCTCGTAACGATCGTCGAGATGGGTGAGGATCGTGCGCTCGGCGTCCATGGTCGCCGACGGTACGCGGTGGGCCGCGCACGCATGCCCGTGGGCCGGCGACGTCACTGTCGCCGGCCCACGGTGCGGCGCGAACGAGCCGAGCGGATCGGTCGAGCGGATCGGCCGCGCGGATCAGCCGAGCGGCGCGTTGAGTTCGACGAGGCGACCGTCGGGGTCGCGCACGTGCAGCGTACGGACTTCCCAGGCGGCGCGGTCGGTGGCGCCCACGGCGATGGACACTCCCGCCGCCTCGAGACGGCGCCCGGCCGCGTCGACGTCATCGACCCCGAAGACGATGCAGACGGCGTCCTGGGCCTCGACCTGCGACGGGAGTGCGGAGGTCCCGACTGCCGCGCTCATCTCCGCACGGTCGAAGATCGCGATGCGCGTCACCCCGGTGTCGAACTCGGCGTACGCGTCGGTCTCGCTGCCCAGGATCGGCACGAGGCCGAGGGCGTCGCGGTAGAAGCGGAAGCAGGCCGGGAAATCGGCGACGAGGAGGCGGGTGTAGTCATAACGCACGAGCGTCTCCCTCCAGCGGCGCGACCGGCAACCCGAGGTCGCTCGTCCGCTGTCGTGAGGGTAGCGCGGCGCCGCCGGCGCCGGGGTTACGCAGCGCTCGGTCGCCCTCATCGCGCCAGTGACGCCCACCTCGCAGTGAGGATCGGATGCGCTCGGGCATGGCCTCGCGCCCTCACGCCACAGCCCGCGCCGAACGACGGACGGCCGAGCGCATTTCGGCCAACTCGCCCCCAACCCCCATCAGCGCGTCGCCGCCATGCCGGCGGTCGTCCTCACCGGCGCGCGCAGGACGGGCAAGAGCACGCTCACCCGTTCGCCGCGCCCTACCACCCGCTACGCCGGACGAGTCAACCGGCAGCGAAGGACTCGAGCTCCGGGTCGTGCCACCGCCAGCACGAGCCGACCCCACCCCCGCTCAGCGCGCGTAGTGGTACGTGATCACCGCGCCACGCGCCGTGCCAGCGGTCGAGACCGTGAACTGCGCTCGCGGGTCGAGCTGCGCGGTGGCCAGCGTGCAAACCGTGAAGGTGCAGACGTTCGCGCCTGGTTCGCGCTCGTGCCTGAAGACCGTGGCCACGGCAAGGGCATCGCTGGTGCACTCGAACGTCGGCACCCCGCCCTCGCGGGTCATCTGGACCCTCCCCCCGGTGCCGCCGCGCTGCTCCGACGGCCCCATGTTGACGGCGCTGAACGTGAGGACGAACCGGTCACCCTCGCAGATGCTCTCCGGCGGGGGCGTCCACTCGAGGACGATCCCCCCGTAGCGCTGGATGCCGAGGCCTACCCGCTCGGGCGAGACGTACCTGTGCACCTCTCCGTCGAGCTCCAGGATCGGGTCCGGCCGAGAATCGCCCACCGTCTGGATCCTGAACTCGACCCGCACCAGTCGGATACACGCGCGCACCGGATCAGGGGCACCCAACTCGGCCCGTAGGTCGTCACGGCGGCGCTCGAGCTCGGCCACGCGCTCCTCGAGCCAGGCCACGCGCTCGACGGCGACCTGGGCCTCGAGTACGTAGCGGCCTAGCAGCTCGCCGAGCACCGTCGCATCGAAGACGTCGTCCTCGCCGAGCCCGAACAGGTACGCGAAGGTGACCGCGGCGGCTCGAGCCGCCCACGCGCCGCTGAGCGGGCGTCGCACGCTCGGCTGCAGGCACTCCCAAGGGTTTGGGCGGCCGAGGGTAGGCGAGCAGGCGGGACAGCCAGAGGCCACGATGGTGCCGCTGGCAATCGAAAAGCCCGAGGCGCGCGCCTCAGGCCCGCACGGGCGGCGTCGCCGGTTCGCTCCCTGGCTCGTCACCGGTCGCCGGGTAGAGGACTTGCAGCGGACCGGCGGGTGTTTCGGTGGTCACATCGATGCGTCGTACGCGATGCCTCGTACGCTGGGCACGCTCGGCCAGCAGCGCGACGAGCACGGCGTAGACGCCAGGTCCGTACTCGGGGCGGCCGGGACCGTCAGGCTCGAAACGGAGCCACGCCGGCACCGTACCGTCGACTTCGGGCTCGACGTCGGCCACCAGGTAGAGCCCTGCGTCGAGCGGTGAGAGGTTCGCGAACTGGGCGAGGCTGAGACTCTCGAGCGAGCCGATCGCCGCCAGGCGCGCCACACCGGAGCCCTGGTCTTCGCCCGCGTCCTGTCCGAAGGTTTGCGCTTCGCGCCAACCCGGGAACACCGCTAGTCCGTACTCCTCGCCGGCCTCGCCCATCACGTTGGCGTAGCGCCACGGCCCGTCACCCACACGGAATGCCACGTAGCGGTCGCTCTGGAAGTGTCGCCAGGCCGTCACATCGTAGAACGTCTCGACGGCATCGATGAAGGCGTCGACGTCCTCCTCCTCGGCGTCGGCCAGCCAAGCCGGCGCCCCGCCGCCGAGCGCCTCGGCCAGGCTGCGCACCGCAGCCGCCGCCGGCTCGGTGTCGCCCTGCACCACCTCGATGCCCAACGAGGCCAGGCGCTCGCCGAGATCGGCCGCCAGGTCCGCATCGGCCATGCTCACGAGGCGGGGCCGCGCCGGCTCGGCATCCGCCTTGGCGCCGGCGCAGGCATGGGCGAAGAGTGCGTAGAGCGCATCGGGGTCGAACGCCTCCGGTTCGACGTTCGCGAAGCGCACGAAGCCGTCGTCGGTCGCCACCACACCCAGCGCCGTGAGGACAGGCTCGGGCTCGTCGCCGATCATGAACACGGCCGGACGCAGGTCGATGCACCAGTGCTCATCGAGCATCGGCAGCGCCGCCAGTTCGTCGAGGTCGGGGACCTCGGGAAGCACCGCTGCA
>SLRS01000119.1 GCA_007130855.1 Trueperaceae bacterium
GATCCGGACCAAACTCAGCGCCGAACCGGGGAAGGCGATGTCGTAACGCGCCGCGAGCCGTAGGAACAGGTTGAAGTCGTGCGTGTGGTCGGAGTGCGGCGCGTCGAGCGCGCCGACCTCCGCGAGCGCTGCGGCGCGCAGCAAGACGGTCGAAACATGGATCTCCCACCCCCGCCCGGCGACCCTGCTCGGCCGGTGCCAGCGAGCGGCCCGCGCTCAGGTCGTCGTCTCGAGCGGCGATTGCGGTAGGGTCAACCCTCGAGGACGACACCCATGGATCACGACGATCTCCGTGACTGGTCGAAACGCGCCGCTGACTGGGCGCACGCCTATCATGCCTCGCTTCGCGAGCGCCCGGTCCGCCCACGGGTCGACCCGGGCACGACCGCCGCTCGCTTGCCACCAGCGGCACCCGAGCAGCCAGAGCCAATCGAGCGGATCTTCGCCGACTTCGAGGCGATCGTTCCCACTGCCATGACGCACTGGCAGCACCCCCGCTTCTTCGCCTACTTCCCGGCCAATGCCGCGCCTGCCTCGATGCTGGCCGAGCAACTCGCGAACGCCATGGCCGCGCAGGCCATGCTGTGGCAGACCTCGCCGGCGGCCACCGAGGTCGAGGAGGTGATGGTCGGCTGGTTGCGCGACGCGCTCGGCCTGGCGCCGCACTTCCGCGGCACCATCCACGACAGCGCCACCACCGCCACACTCGCGGCCATCCTGACGATGCGCGAGATCGCCACCGACTGGCGCGGCAACAGCGAGGGGCTGGCGCAGCAGCCGGTGTTGCGGCTCTACGCTTCGGCCGAGACGCACAGTTCGATCGACAAGGCGACGCGAATCGCCGGTATCGGGCAGGCCAACCTCGTCAAGGTGCCGACCGACGCGGAGCACGCCATGGACACGGCCGCGCTCGACGCCGCCATCCGCGCCGACCTGGCAGCCGGCTACTGCCCCGCCGGCGTGATCCTGGCGACGGGCGGCACCTCGATCGGCGCCTGCGACCGGATCGCCACGTCGCTCGCTGTCGCCAGGGCGCACGGTCTGTACACCCACGTCGACGCCGCCTGGGCCGGCTCGGCGATGATCTGCCCCGAGTTCCGTCACCTCTGGGATGGCATCGACGGGGCCGACAGCGTCGTGTTCAACCCGCACAAGTGGCTCGGGGCGCAGTTCGACTGCGCCGTCCAGTTCCTCGCCGACCCAACGCCCCAGGTGCGCACGCTCGGGCTGCGGCCCGAGTACCTCCAGACCCTTGGCCACACCGAGCCGGGCCAACCGACGATCACGAACTTCAACGAGTGGACGGTGCCGCTCGGCCGCCGCTTCCGCGCCCTGAAGCTCTGGTTCACGCTACGGGCGTACGGTCTCACCGGCTTGCGCGAGCGGATCCGCAACCATGTCGCCTGGTCGAACGAACTCGCGCGCCAACTCACCTCCATTCGCGGGATCGAGATCACCACGCCGCCGCTGCTGTCGCTGTTCACCTTCGCGCTCGCGGCAGGCGACGCCGCCACGGAAGAACTGCTCGCGCGCATCAACGACGACGGCCGCGTCTACCTGACCCAGACCCGTCACGCCGGCCGTTTCGTGATCCGCGTGCAGGTGGGCCAATTCGACTGCTCCCGCGAGGATGTGATGACGGTGGCCGAGGTGCTCCGAGAGTTGGCGTAGCCCGATTGCCGCGAACGGGTCGGCGGCGTGCCCTTGGCCTTCGTGCACCGCGCTGCCTCAGCGCGAGTGCGCTGCCTCAGGCGCGGAGTCCAGCGCCGACACCAGGCTCCGCGCGAGTGTCAGAAGCGCCGTGGGTCGGTCCCGGTGCCGGCGCGAGTGCTCCTTGCAGATCGCCTTCGGCGTCCCAGCGAGCGACTGGGGGCTCACGGCCGCAGCCCTACGGCCGCAACCGGTAGTACGCCCCCACCGCCCGCGTGCCGGCGACCGGCGGGTTCCCGCCGCAGGCCTCGGCGAAGCGCTCGAGCTCGGTGGGTGGCAGGGGAGCGAGGTCGGAGACGACGTACATCCCGTCGAGGTCGGGCCCGTTGCCATGGAGTACGGCCTGGCCCCGGAGCCCGCCGCCGTCGATCAGCATGGTGAAGACACCGCTCCAGTGGCCGTCGAGCGCCTCGGGGCGGATCTCGAGCGTGCCGGCGTACACCATGTGACCGCTGACCGTATCGATGTCGGCGCTGGACACGATCGTGCCCGTCCCCGCGTGGGCGACGTGGTCGGAGATCACCACGCTGGCCAGCCTGCGGTTCCGGATGTGCATGATCCCGTCGTCCATCCAGCTCTCGTCCTCGAGGATGGCGCAGACGATCTGGTACGCCTCGTGGGGTCCCGCCATCACGCTGCTTTGGGCCGGGTCGACGGCCAGCACCGGCGCCGCGCCCTGGACCGCCACGAGGAGCGCCAGCGCCACACCGACGTGCACCCAGTACCTGTTCATGACCTGACTCCTTCGGGTCGCCGGCGAGCGGGTCGCCGGGAGGGGCTCGATGCGGCTGTTCACGGCTCGTCCGCTAGATCCAGGCTCCACCCCCTCTCGAGCGGCGCCTCTTCGGACGCCGCAGGCGGCCCTGCTCGCGGCCCGTCCCCCTGCCCGCGGGCCCGCGGCCAGATCAGCCAGACGGCCGCCGCACCGCTCAGGGCCATCGCGATCGCTTCCGGCTGCGAGGCCGCGATCCAGAACGGTCCGGAGACGGCGATCAGCAACGGGAGCGCGAGCAGGTCGCTCGGGGCTCGCGCCCGAACCAGGAGCAGCACGCCCACGGTGTAGACCACCAGCGGTCCGAGCGTGAGGCCGATCGATGGCTGGTGCAGCCAGCGATGGCCGAAGGCGCAGATCACGGTTGGATGACCTATCAGCGCATAGCAGGCGAAGCTGAGGCCCGTCCAGGAGGATGGTCGGTTCCGCAGCCCGAAGGCGAGGGCCGGCCTCCGCACCCGCACCAGGAACAGCAGCCCCTGGACGAGCGCTGCCACGTAGGCGAGCCCAGGCACGAACCCATCGCGCACGGCCGCGATACCCCCGAGCACTCCCGCCCACAGCCACAGGGACGCCAGCACGACCGGGACCCACGTGGCCGAACGCGGCGCGCCCGAGACGGCGAGTGCCAGACCCACGAAGCCGGCCCCGTAGACGACGGCGTGCAGCGGCCAGGGTTCCCAGGCCTGGATCGAGCACGGCGCGAGCCACCGCGCCTCCGTTGCCGTCATATGGCATCTCCTTCCACTCCACTCTCGTGGCGGCGCGCATCGCTTGCGTGGAGCGAAGGTGGAGGCGCCGACGGTATTGGCGTGAGCCGCTCTCGGCCGTATGATGAGGACGATCGTGGTCACCGAAGGCCGCCGCGGGTCGCACGGGTCGAACCTCGCGGGAGGGTGGAGCGGCACTACGGGACCGACCGAGCCCGGTCGGTCGGCGCCGGGCGTTGGAGAGCGCCATGGCGCGTTGGTCACTTCGACTGCTGGGACCCTTCGTCGCCGAAGGCGATGGCCAGCCGCTGAGTGGCTTCCGCTCCGACAAGGTCCGGGGGCTGCTGGCCTGCCTCGCCGTCCACGTCGGTCGTCCCTGGCCGCGGACGACGTTGGCCCACCTGTTGTGGCCCGATCAACCCGAGCGTACGGCCCGCAGCAACCTCCGCAACGCCCTTTCCAACCTCCGGCACGTGCTGGGCGACAACCACGCGACAGAGCCATTCCTCCACGTCACCCGGGCCGATGTCCGGGCGAACGCGGCCGCCGAACGCTGGGTCGACGTCGACGTCTTCCGGGAACTCCTTCAGCGGCCCGACGACGGACCCGACGACGGACCCGACGCGGCGTCCGATCCGGCGACCATCGCGAGGCTGGAGCGCGCTCTCTCGGTGTACCGGGGCGAGTTCATGGAGGGCTTCGCCGTCGACAGCGCACCGTTCGAGTCGTGGCAATCGTCCACGCGCGAGCAGTTCAACCGGGAGGCGGTGCGAGCCGCGCGGGTGGTCGCGCTGGCGCACGCGCACTCGGGCGACGTCGCCGCGGCCACGACGGCCACGCGCCGCTGGCTCGATCTCGAACCGTGGGACGAGACGGCGCACCGTCACCTGATGCGCCTCCTCGTGCTGCAAGGGCAACGTGCCGCCGCACTGACCCAGTTCGAGACCTGCCGCCAGCACCTTCAGCAGGAGTTCGGGGTCGAACCCGAGGCCGAGACCACGCGCCAGTACGAAGCGATCAGGACCGGCCGCGACGCGCCTCTCGTTGCGGTCGCCCCGGCCCACGCCTGGCCTGGCCTCGATCCGCGAGCTCTTGGACCCGAGCCACGTCCCCTGTTCGTCGACCGCGAACAGGAGTTGGCCACGTTGACGAGAACGCTGGCGCATGCCACCGCCGGGGAGGCCGGTGTCCTCTTCGTCACCGGCGAGCCCGGCAGCGGCAAGACCGCGCTGCTGGCCGAGTTCATCCGCCGAGCGCTCGCGGACGATCCACATCTGTTGGTCACGTGGGGCCAGTGCAGCGCCTTCACCGGCCGGGGCGATCCCCTCGAACCCTTCGTAGCCATCCTCCGGATGCTGTCCGGTGAGGCGGGCGTCCCGCCGGTGGCGCGGGCCGGTGGTACCAACCAGGAGCGTCGACTCTGGCAGTGCCTACCGGAGACCGTCACTGCCCTGCTCGACCAGGGACCGGATCTCGTCGACCGCTTCGTCTCCGGCCGCACGCTCCTGGGCTTCGCACGCCGGCACAGCGGGGTCGACGCGGAGCAGCTGCACCGGCTCGAACGCCTGCTGGCGCGGCAGGCGGCAGCGCCGGCGCCGAAGTCGCGACGATCACAGGCGGCGCTGTTCGACCAGATCACCAGGCTCTTCCGGACCCTCGCGGAGCGGCGAACGCTCCTCTTGGTCCTCGACGACCTGCAGTGGATCGATCCCGGTTCGGTCGATCTGCTGTTCCACTTGGCGCGTGGGTTGGTGGGCAGTCGCACCTTGCTCTTGGGCGCCTTGCGCGCCGAAGAGGCCGCGTTCCGAAAGGAGGCCGGGCCGCGCCACCTGCTGAGCGTCGTCGCGGAGATCTCGACGACGCACGGCGACGTCGAGCTCGACCTGACGCACGCCTCCCGACCGTCGTTCGTCGACGCGCTGCTCGACAGCGAACCCAACGCGCTGGGTAGCGGCTTCCGCCGCCTGCTCTACCAGCGGACCTCCGGCAACCCGCTGTTCACGATCGAGTTGCTGCGCGGCATGCAGCTACGCGGCGAGCTCCGACGCGACCGGACACAGGGCTGGGTCGAGGGCCCGGCGCTGTGCTGGGACGAGTTGCCCGCACGGGTGGAGGCGGTCATCGCCCGGCGCATGGATCACGTGTCGCCGGCGTGCCGCGACGTGCTGGCCGTGGCCAGCGTCGAGGGCGAGCAGTTCACCGCCGAGGTGGTCGCGGCCGTGACCCGGCGTACGGCAACGCAGGTGCGAGCGCTCTTGAGCCGGGAGGCAGGCCAGCGTCACCAACTCGTGACGGCGCACACCGTCACCACCGTCGACGGCCACGAGTTGGGGCTCTACCGCTTCAGGCACGCGCTGTATCAGACGTTCCTGCACAACCACCTGGACGCCGTGGAGACCGCCGTGCTTCACGGCAAGGTCGGCCGCGAGCTCGCGCGGTTGTACCGGCCGGGCCCGGAGCGGTATCCGGCGATGGCGCATACGCTGGCGCGCCACTTCGAGGCCGCCGGTGCGGCGAGCGAGGCGGTGGAGCACTACGCCGGCGCTGCGCGCCACGCGCTCGCCCTCGCGGCCAACGCCGAGGCCATCGAGCATCTGCGCAGCGCCTTGCGGCTCCTGCGAACGCTCCCGCCTTCGACGGCTCGGGACCGGCAGGAGCTGGAACTGCAGTTGGCGCTCGGGCCGCCCTTGACTGCCTCGAAGGGTTGGGCGCCGCCGGAGATGGCCGCCACGTACGCCCGGGCCCAAGAACTGTGCGCCGGCATCGAGGACGACGTGCAGCTGATCCCGACGCTTTGGCTGCTGGCGGTGTTCCGGCTCGGCCGCTCGGAGCACGCGGACGTGAACGCGCTCTCCGAGCGGATGATCCGCTTGGCGCAGCGAGCAGGCGACCCCAAGCTCCTCGCGCTGACCAGCCTGAACATCAGCACCTTCTACCAGGGCAGGTTCGTCGCGGCGCGGCAGCTGCTCGAGCGGGCCGCCGCCGCGCCCGACCTGGAGCGGCAGCAACAGCTCGCGCAGCAGTTCGGGATGGCACCAGCGGTCGTGGCGCTGGCCTACTTGGCCGAGTGCCTGTGGCTGCTCGCGCTCCCGGAGGAGGCCGAGCAGCGCTGCCGCCAGGCACGTGAGCTGGCGCAGCAGATCGGGCATCCCATGACGACGTGCTACGCGCTGGGGCGCGCGTGCTGGTTGGCCGCGCTACAGCGCGACGCCGATGCCACCCGTGACCTCGCGGCCGACTTGGGACGCTCGGCGGCCGCCTACGCGCTGGAGAACTTCGTGCTGGCCTCGACGTTCTTCGCACAGCTGGCGTCCGTTGGTGTCGACGCGTCGGAAGCGGACCTACGCCTCATGCACGAGGCGATCGAGCGCTACCACGCCACCGGCACGCTGCTCAACCGCACGGCGTTCCTCGCTTACTACGCGCAGGCTTGCGGGGTGGCCGGCAGCGTCACTCGCGGCCTCATCGCCATCGACGAGTCGCTGACCATCGCGAAACGAAGCGGTGAGCTGTGGTTCCAGGCCGAGGCGTGGCGGATCAAGGGCGAGCTCCTACGGCGGCGCGCGCAAGGCCACGAGACGCCGGAGCGAGTCCAGCGTGCTGCACGAGCTTGCCTCGAGACGGCACGCCTGACGGCGAACCGCCAGGGCGCCATCGCGCTCGAGCGACGGGCGTTCGCGAGCCTGCAGGCACGCTGAGCGCACGCGCCTGGGCACGCTCCGCGGGTCACCCTGACGGCCGATGACCTGCGCGTGACGACCTCGCATCAGCCCGGTATCAGTGCCCGCAGCCCGCGGCGCGAGGCACCGGTGATCGGCAACTCGTGCCACCGGTCACCCTGATCATCGCTCACGAACACCCGGCCGCCACGCAACCCGACGAACAGCCGCCCGCCGTGTACCACCAGCGCGTACGGCATGTCGTGGAGCGGCTCGGGCAGACCGTCGACGATCGGCTGCCACGGGCCATCGTCGCGCCAGCGGTAGACGCTGGCATCTGCCTGCCGCTCGCCGTGCGCGGCGCCCGGCCCCGGACTCGCCGACACGTACCACGTGTCGACCTCGGCATCGTCGACGGCCAGTCCCCAGCAATACGTCCTGCCACGCCCCTCGTCGGCCGGCAGCCAGGTCCGGCCGCGGTCGATGCTGCGCGCGGTGCCTCCACCGGCCGCCTGGTAGGCGTGGTCCGTGGCGCGAGGATGCCAGGCGAGGGCGTGCACGTCACGCTGCGCCCCGGGCCGGTGATCTTGCCAGGTCTCGCCGCCGTCGTCACTGCGCATCAGGCCACCGAGCTCGATGCCCACGAGCAGCACGTCGGCATCACGGGGGTGCGGGGCAATCGAACTCACGTGCGACGTCCATGGTCGTGGCGGAAAGCTCCAGGTCGGAGCCGAAGGGAGCCGCACGAGCCCCTCGAGCTCGCGCCAAGCATCCCCGCCGTCACGGCTCACGAAGAGCCTGCTTGGCTCGCAGCCGGCGTAGACGCCGCCATCGGCGCGACTCACGGCCAGCGCGAACACGTCGCCCGCAGGCAGCCCCAGGCGCATCCACGAGCGCCCCGCGTCGCGGCTCTTCCACACACCCTCGCCGCGCGTGCCGAGGTAGATCGTGCTGGCATCGCTTGGGTCCACCGCCACGCACTGCGCCAAGGCAGTGCTGTGGAGGGTTGCCGCCGACCAGCCTCGGCCTTCCTCGGTCACCCGTAGCAGCCCGTGATCGGTGCGTGCCAACAGCGTGCTCATGGCGCCATGCGACCGCAGCACGGTTCGAACGAGCCGCTGCAGCGAACGTTCATCGCCCAAGTATACGGCGCTCGCGCGCTACGCGGCTAGGGGCTCGAAGCGGGCCCGATCAGCGCGGAGTCGCATACCCGACGCCCGGCACGCGCCTACAGTGGACACGCCCATCCGGTATCCTCTGGGCATCGACGAGGTCGATCGCACCGCCTTTGCCGCCCAGCGGACCGACGGCGGCATCAGCAACGCCGCCCGAGTGCACGCGGACGACTCGGTGCCGTCGCGTGCAGCGAGCGAGGAGGCCCGACCCATGTCCGACCAGAACGCATCGACTGGCGTGGCACGCTACGTCACCGCTGCCGCGGCGGCGGCCGAGCGACGCGCCGCCGATCTCGCCGCGATCCGCCGCTGCCGCTTCGACACGATCGCCGTCCACGGCCTCTACACCATGAACGAGGCGCTCGACTTCAACCAGGGCTCGATCATCGAGCCGGTCTACCTGAGCAGCTCGCAAGGCTACCGCGATGCGGACGAGATGGAGGCGGCGCTGTCGTACCAGATCCCCACCTGGTGCTACTCGCGCATCGCCAACCCCACGCTCTACTACCTGGAGCACACGCTGGCCCTGTTGGAGGGCTATGGCTTCACGGGTGAGACGACTTGCTGTGCCACCGCATCGGGTATGGCCGCCATCCACACGGCCACCGAGCCGTTCTTGGCCATCGACCCGAAGAGGCCCAGCGCCAGGCCCAACTTCGTGGCCACCGCCCAGGTCTACGGCGGCACCTTCCAGCTCTTCGACGTCCGCCGCATGCAGGAGCGGGGCATCGAGTGCCGCTGGGTCTGCGACTCGACCGACCTCGATGCCTGGGCAGCGGCGATCGACGAGGACACCCGCTTCCTCTACGGTGAACTGCCCTCGAACCCCGGGCAGGCGTTCTTCGACGTTGCCGCGGTCGCTCGGCTGGCGCACCAGCATGCGCTGCCCCTGATCGTCGACAGCACCGTCGCCACGCCGGCGCTGCTGCGGCCGATCTGCCATGGCGCCGACATCGTGGTCCAGTCGGTCACCAAGAGCATGACGAGCTCGGGCTTCGGCATCGCCGGCGCGGTGATCGCCCGCAAGGACCTGACCAGCCGCTTCGGCAGCGACGCGATGAAGGCCGACTTCGCCAGCTACCTCAAGCAGCTGCCGAACCGCGATCTGGGGCCGAGCCTGTCGCCCCTGCAAGCGATCCTCTCGCTGAACGACATGCGCACCCTGCGCTCCAAGATCGACCTCTTCAGCCGCACCACGATGCAGGTCGCCACCTGGCTCGACGAGCAGCCGGCGATCCGGGAGGTCGATTACCTCGGACTGCCGAGCCATCGGCTGCACCCCCTCGCCGCGCGCTACTTGTTCCTGGTCGATGCCGAGCACGACGCCCAGTACGGGCGCGCCGTCAACCGCTTCGGGCACCTGATGGCGTTCCGGGTCGACGGCGGCGCGGCCGCCACCCGCAAGGTCTTCGACGCCATGCAACGAATCTGGCGCGCCACCGATCTCGGGCGCGTCAAGTCCGTGGCCACCATCCCGGCCATCTCGACGCACTCGCAACAGGGCGCCGCAGGGCGTTCGCTGGCCGGCATCCCCGACGACCTGATCCGGCTCTGCGTCGGCGGCGAGCATCCGGATGACATCGTCGCCGACCTCGACCAAGCCCTCCGTACCATCACCGGCACGGTGCGGCTCGCCCGGCCGGCGGCGTTCTCGGCCGGGGGCGCCTCGCGCGAGGCCCCCTCCGGCAGCTGAGCGTCGTCCGTGCCCGGAACGTCCACCAGCACACCAGCGACTCACGATCCGGAGTCATACTTACGCCCTGCTCGTCATGCGCATCGAGCGTCGACCATGGACCACGAACTGACCGACCGCCTGCGCGACCTGCGCGCTACCACCGACCGCGTCGCCCGCGCTGCGATCGCCCCACACGCCATCGAGGTCGACCGCGACGCCGTGTGGCCGGAGCGTGCGATGCGCGCCCTCGCCGACGCCGGCCTGATGGGCCTGCTCGTACCGCGTGCCGCGGGCGGCGAGGGGCAAGGCATGCTGGGCCTGGTCGCGGTGACGGAGACCATCGCGCGGGCCTGCTCCTCCTCGGCGATGTGCTTCGGCATGCATTGCGTGGCGACGGCCGTGATCGCCGCCAAGGCGACCCCGTTCCAGCGCCGGCACTACCTCGAGGCGATCGCCGCGGGGCGGCACGTCACCAGCCTGGCGCTCTCGGAGGCCGGGGTGGGGTCGAACTTCTACGTCGCGCAGACCCCGCTCCGGCGCGACGGCGACGCCTACGTGATCGACGGCGTGAAGCAGTTCGTCACCAGCGGCGCTCACGCCGACTCGTACGTCGTGTCGACCATCGCCAGCGACCCGAACGCGAAGGCGGGCGAGTTCAGCTGCCTGATCGTCGACGCCGACAGCCCGGAGCTCACGTGGCTCGAGCCCTGGGGCGGGTTCGGCATGCGCGGCAACTCCTCGCGCGGCCTCCGGCTCGAGGGCGTGCGGGTCCCGCGCCAGAACCTGCTCGGCGAGGAAGGCGAGCAGGACTGGTACGTCTTCGAGGTCGTAGCGCCCTACTTCCTGATGGCCATGTCGGCGACGTACCTCGGCATCGCCCGCGCGGCGCTGGAGCTGACCATCGCCCACCTCGAGACACGGCGGCTGTCGCACTCGGGCGAAGCGCTCGCTGCCCTGCCGGTATTGCAGCACGAACTCGCCGAGATGTGGGCGACGGTCGAGAAGTGCGCTCGGTTCGTCTACGACGCTGCTCGACGCGGCGACACCGGCCTGCCCGATGCCCAGCCGTCGATCTTCATGAGCAAGGTGGTGGCGGCCGAGACCGTCGTCGCCGTGACGAACCAGGCGCTGACGCTGTGTGGCGGGTCGGCCTACCGAGACAACGCCGAGCTCGCGCGACTGCTCCGTGATGCGCGCGCCAGTCACGTCATGGCGCCGACGACGCACATCCTGAAGCAGTGGACGGCCCGCTCGCTGCTGGGCCTGCCGCTGCTGTGAGCCACGCGTCGCCCCTGACCGTGCCGGATCCAGAGAGGGCCGTCCTCGTCATCGGCGCCGCCCCCCGAGGGACGTTCGAAGACGGCCTGGGCCGCACGCTCGCCGAAAGCGGCACCGCGCTGCGCTACCTGCAGGCCGCGACCGACATCGAGGCGCTCCAGGCCGCGTCGGTCGGTGACGAAGCGCCCCCGTCCGCCGTCGTGCTCGCCCCCGACCTGGACAACCCGCTCGCGCTCGCCCGGCGCGCGCACCAGCACTCGCCGCTCACGCAGATCGTGATCCTGGCCCGCCCGGAGCGCTTCGAGGAGCTGCGCAAGGCGACCACCATGGCCCCGATGATCGGCGATCACTGGAGTCTGGTCGATCCCGCTGACGAGCGTTTGCCCGAACTCGTGCGCGTGGCCGTGCAGGGGACGCTGCAGCGTATGCACCTGCGGGCCACCCTGGACCGGATGAACGCGCGCATGCTGGAGCCGGTGGCGTTCGACAGCGAGGCGCATCGCAGCCTGGTGGTGTCGAACCAGTACCTGGCCAGCATCGTGGAGCATGCGCAGGATGCGATCCTGGCGGTCGACCACGACGACACGATCGCCACGTGGAACCAAGGCGCCAGCCACATGTTCGCCTACGAGCGCCAGGCCGCGTTGGGCCAACCGGTAGGCATCCTCGTCAGCGACGCGCACGAGGGCACCTTCATCGAGCTGGTCCAGGCCGCGCGATCCGGCCAGGCGGTGAGGAACCGTGAGTTCGCTTGCCGGCGCAGCGACGGAACGGCCTTCCACGCCGAGTTCACCCTGGCTCCGGTCCGCGATGAGGCGGACCGCTCGACGACCGTCGCGGTCACGGCGCGCGACATCACCCAGCGCAAGCGCCACGAAGCGGAGCTCGTCGCGCTGCATCGCACGCTCGAGCAGCGCGTGCAGGACCTGCATCGTGCCAATGCCTCGCTGCTGGCCGCGCTCGACGAACTCGCCGCGAAGGAGCGTGAACTCGTCGCGCTCAACGCCACCCTCGAGGTCCAGGCGACCACCGATGCGCTCACAGGCCTGAAGAACCGGATGGTCTTCCACAACAGTCTCGAGGAGATGATCGCGGTGGCGGAGCGCCAACGCGCGCCGTTGGCGGTGCTCGTCGTCGACGTGGACCACTTCAAGCGGGTGAACGACACGCTCGGGCATCAGCAGGGCGACCGGGTGCTGCAGACGATCGCCCGCACCCTCATGGCCCATACCCGGGAGCAAGACGTGGTGGCCCGCTACGGCGGTGAGGAGTTCGTCGCCTTGTTGCCGAACACCGGTCTCGAGGACGCGAGCCTCGTCGCCGAGAACTTGCGCCGCGCCTGCGGCGGGCTCGGCACAGGCGAGCCTCCCTTGACCGTCAGCATCGGCGTCGCGTCGTTCGTGCTTGGCGACAGCGCGGCATCGTTGCTCGGCCGGGCCGACGAGGCCTTGTACGCATCGAAGGCTCACGGCCGCAATCGCGTGACGGCAGCCTCGGGCATCGACGCTGACCGGCCGGAGCGTTGACGGCGGCGCCAGCGCGACGAGGCGGCTCCCGGCTCGCCGTAGCGCCGGCTGGCTATAGCAGATGCGAAAGTGTTATGGCGATCCGTGGAAGCCGGTGACGCCGCGGGAGGGTCGGATCCAGCGCCCGACATTAGGTGACGCACCGAGGTAGTACGCTCAGGGGCATCGACGCCTGCCTCACGGCGGGACGGTGCGTGAGACCACACGCACGCGCCGATCAGGAGCCGCTCGACGAGCGAGAGGAGACGCCGAGATGCCCGATGGTCACACCGCCACACCGATCACACGCCGCGTTCTCGACGCGTTTCCCGCGCGAGCGCCAGATCTCGACGGGGTCGCTGCGGCAGGCCGCGTCGTCACCTACATCAGCTTCGAGCTCGCGGGCACCCGGCTCGACCTGCTCACCGACGATGGCGCGCCGCACACCTTCGTCCTCGCGCTTCCGAGTGCACTACACATCGATGAGGCCGCCTATCCGGGCGCTCTGGCCAAGACGCTGGAGTTGATCCATCTCCTTCACGGCGAAATTCATTACGTTGCGGGCGCGGGGTCGGGGCCGGCTCCCTGACCCGCCGCTCGCGCTGGCGCTGGTCCGCATGCGCGTCACCGAGCGGCGAGCCCGACTGGTAGATTGTGCGTTCATGGCGCGCTTCGCCTGCGAGATCCCCAGCGGCGTGTGGTGCCCGGTCGAGGCGTGGCGCGACCTCGACTTCGGCTGCGATCGGCGACCCGCGAGCGTCGTCCCCGCGGCTCGCTACGGCGATCACGACACGCGCTACCGCTGCGGCGTCTGTCGGAGGACCTTCCTGCTGGCCCAGCTCCAGGCGGACGGCGCCGCGCACGCCTGGCCCGCCACGCCCAAGGAGCACCTCATGGTCGAAGTCGCCTGGAGCGTCACCTGCCGCGGGGCCGCGCCCGAGGAGGTCGGTCGCCGCGTCGGCGTCGACGGGCCGACGGCGCGGCGCTGGGTGAGCGCCGTCTTGGAGCGCTTCCGGGCCGAACGGCGGCCCTTGTGTGCCGCCCACGACGACGAGTCGCTGGCCCGCAGCCGTGACCGGCGCTACGCCTTCGCGGAGCCCGAGACGAGGGCGGCAGCGGCCGACGCCAGTTGGCACTGGGCCGCCTGCGCCGCCGAGCTGCTGCACCGACTGCGCGGTTCCGGGGCCATCACGGCCGCCGACGAGCGCTCGTCGTGGGCGCGGGTCACCCGGCGGGGCGAAGTCGGTGGCGAGGCATGGACGATTGAAGTCGAGCTGCTGAAGGATCTGCGTGACGTCACGCAGGCGGCCGAGCGGCTCGGGCTGCGGCTGGCGCCCGACGAGGGGGTGCGCGGGCCCGACAGCCAGCGTTGAGGCGACCAGGCGCTCGGTGCCCTGCGGGCACGATCGACAGCCGTCGGCGCGAGGCCGAGCACGCCCCGTCACTCCAGATTCGCGTGCCGCGCGAACATCGCCGCCACCGTGACCTCGCGGCGCGCCAGGATCTGCACGGCGACGACGTCGAGGAGGATCGCCAGCGAGAGCTCGAAGCGCGACCCCATCGGCAGCACGCTGGCACCGGGGGTGAACGGGTCGAGGCGGGAGGCGGGCGCCTCGATCGACACCAGTATGTCGGCGGCTCGCGCCAGCGGGCCGGCCGGCGTCGCGGTCAGCAGCGCCACGCGCGCGCCCGCCTGGCGGGCGCGCTCCGCGATGGGGAGCAGGGTCCGCGTCGCGGCCGTGCCGGAGGCCACCACGAGGACGTCGCCCGGGCCGATCGCCGGGGTGGTGGTCTCGCCGACGACGAAGCTGCGCAGCCCCAGGTGCATCAGCCGCATGGCGAAGCCTCTGACCTGCAACTCGGAGCGGCCGCGCCCCGCGCAGAACACGCTCTGCGCCGCCAGCACCGCGTCCACGAGGCCGTCGACCTCGTCCTCACGGACGGCCGCCAGCACGCTGGCGAGGTCAGCGAGGGCCGCGTCGAGCAGGCGCCGCAGGCGGGGCGCGCTCACGGCATCCCCAGCGCGGCGCGGATCGCCAGGGCGGCCGCCCGGGGGTCGGCGCTGCGCGTGATGCCGCCCCCCACGATGACGACATCGGCCGCGCGATCGGCCAACCGCGCGGCATTCGTCGGTCCGATGCCGCCTGCCACCGCCAGGCACGCGGCCGGCAACGCCGCGCGCAACGTCACCAGCGCTTCGAACGGCGCGCGCTCGCGTTGCGCATCGACGCCGACGTGGACGGCGAGCAGGTCGACGCCCGCGGCGAGCAGGCGGTGCGCCCGTTCGACCGGCCGCGGCGCCTCGATCAGGTCGGCCACCACGCTCCCGCCGGCGCGGCGCGCGGCGGCCACCACCCCCGCGACCGTGGCGTCGCTCGCGAGCGCGAGCACCGACACCTCGTCGGCGCCGGCGTCGAAGGCGATCGAAGCCTCCTCGTCACCGGCGTCCATGATCTTGAGGTCGACGACCAGCTGCAGCCCGCCATAGCGCGAGCGGATGTGCCGCACCGCGCGCATGCCCTCGCGGTAGACGAGCGGGGTCCCGATCTCGATACGTTCGACCAGCGCATGGACGACGTCCAGCGTGCGCAGCGCTTCGTCGAGCGTGCCGTCGAGCGCCAGTTGCAGGGTCATCGCCGCCGCTCCGGCGTCCGGCGCACGCTAGCGCGCGTCGGCGAGGAACGTCGCCTCCGCGGCGCTCGTCGCGGGGTGTTCGATCACGGCGTCGAACAGGCTCGGCGGGGCCGCCACCCCACCGACACCGATGCGCAAGAGCCCCAGGAACGCCTCGCGTGTCCGCACGCTCGCGACCAGCAGCCGCAGGCCGCCAGGGCCCTCGCCCGGCCCGTAGCGCCGCAAGACGTGCTCCATCTCGGCGATCAGCGCCAGGCCGTCGCGACCCGCGTCGTCCATCCGGCCGAGGTAGGGCGCGGCGTAGCGCGCACCGACCTGCGCCGACCACAGGACCTGCTCCGGTTCGAAGATCGCCGTCATGGTGACGCCGGCACCCTCGTCGGCGAGCCGGCGCGCGGCCACGTAGCCCTCGGCGGTGGCGGGGATCTTCACCAGCACGTCGGCCGGCCCGCGCAGCGCGAGGTACTCGCGCGCATCCTCCAGCATGGCGTTCGCCTCCTGGTGCCGGACCTGCAGGTGCACCGCGCGCGCACCCAGCGACGCCACGAGGCGCACGAAGTCGGGCAGGTCGCTCCAAGCGAGGCCGGCGCGCTTCATCGAGCTCGGGTTGGTGGTGACGCCGTAGACCAGCGGGCACGGTAGGCGCCGCTCGATCTCGTCGGCGTTGGCGGTGTCGAGGTAGAAGTGCATGGTGGTCAAACGTCCTCTCTGCCCTGCCGGCGCCAGGCGCCAGGCGCAGACCGTGGTCGCTCGGCGAGGCTCAGCCCACCTCGGCGAGGCGGTCGAACACGGGCACGAGCGCAGCGTACGCCTCCTCGAAGACCGCGAAGAGCGGCTCGTAGGCACGGCGGGCGACAGCGTCGGGCGCCACCACCGCGGCCACCGGGTTCATCCGCTCGATGATCGAGAAGTCGTCATAGAGGCCGACGCCGACGCCGCCGGTGACCGCGGCCCCCATCGACGTCGCCTCCTCGAGATGGGTCAGACGTTCGATCGGGACGCCGTACATGTCGGCCATCAGCTGGTTCCAGAAGCGGCCGGCGGCGCCTCCGCCGATCACCCGCACCGATGCGACCGCGACCCCCTGGCGCGTGAGCGCCTCGAGGATCACCCGTAGGTTCATGGTGACGCCCTCGAGCACGGCCCGCACCAGCTCGGCACGCCCATGCCGGATCGTGAGGCCGACGAACGCCCCGCGTGCGTTGGGGTTCCAGCGCGGACTGCGTTCGCCGAGCAGGTAGGGCAGGTACACGAGCCCGCGCGCGCCGGGCGGCGCGCTGGCCGCGAGCGCGTTCAGGCGCTCGTAGACGGAGCCACCGTGCTGGGCGGAGAGCTCCGCTTCGTGCCCGCCGAGCACGTCGCGGGTCCACGCGTACGACGCCCCCGCCGCCTGCATGGTCCCGCAGGGGCTGAACATGCCGGGCACCACGTGCGCCCACGTGAAGGTCCGCTGGTCGGGGTCGAACACCGGGCGCTCGGAGGCGAGCGCGATCCAGGACGACGAGCCGACGTAGTTGTAGGCGGCCCCCTCGCGCCAGACACCCGCGCCCAGCGCGGCGCAGCAACCGTCGCCGCCGCCGATCACCACCGGCACGCCGGCAGGGAGCCCGACCTCGTCCGCGACGCTCGTCATGATCTCGCCGACGACGTCGGTGGAGGTGGCCAGGGCGGGCAATTTGGCGGGATCGAGCTCGGCCGCGTCGAGGATCGCCTCGGAGTAACGACGCGTCTCGAGCTCCATCAGGTTGGTGCCCGAGGCGTCGGAATGGTCGGTGACGAACACGCCGGTCAGCCGCGCGACGATCGCGTCCTTGGCGTTGACGAAGGCGTGCGCGGCGCGGAACACGTCGGGCTCGTGGTCGCGTAGCCACAGCATCTTGGCCAGCGAGTACGAGCTGCTGAGCCGGTGGCCGGTGATGCGATAGGCGGTCTCCGGCGCGATGCGCTCGGCGAGCCAACGCTGCTGCTCGCCGGCGCGCTGGTCGGCCCAGATGAGGGCATTGCGCAGTGGGCGCGCCCCGGCGTCGAGGGCGACGCACCCCATCATCTGGCCGGAGAACGCCACGCAGGCGACCTCCGACCCATCGACACCGGTCTCCGCGAGCAGGCTGCGAGTCGCGCCGCACACGGCGTCCCACCATGCCTCCGGGTCCTGTTCCGCCCATAGCGGCTGGGCGTACTCGGTCTCGTACGAGACCAGGCTGCTGGCCACGAGTTGCCCGTCCGCGTCGTAGAGCGAGGCCTTGTTGCCGGTGGTGCCGAGATCGTGCGCGAGGACGAAACGGGTCATGCTCACCCCTTCACGGCCCCTGCCATCAGGCCGCTGGTGATGAAACGTTCGAGGAACAGGCCGATCAACACCACCGGGATCACGGCCACCAGGGTCAGGGCCGAGATGAACCACCACTCGATCCCACGGTTGGTGTTCTGCCCGGCGATCAACACCGGCAGCGTGATCGCGTCGAAGTTGGTGAGCATCAGCGCGTACAGGAACTCGTTCCAGGAGAAGATGAACGAGAAGATCGCCACCGCCACGAGTCCGGGCGTGCTGAGCGGCAGCACGATCCGTAGGAACGCCTGGAACCGCGAGGCGCCGTCGACCCTGGCGCTCTCCTCGAGGTCGAGCGGCAACCCGTTGAAGAAGTCGCGCATGATCCACACCGCGAACGGCACGTTGAACATGGTGTAGATCAGGATCAAGCCGAAGTGGGTGTCGATCAAGCCGAACCTGGTGTACAGCAGGAGGAACGGAACCACGAACACCGCCGGCGGCAGGAACCGGTTGGAGATGATCCAGAAGGCGATCTGGTCGTTGCGCCAGCGCGTGGCGCGCCAGTAGTAGCGGAAGCGCGAGAGGCCGTAGCCCGCCATCGAGCCGATCACCACCGCCAGGAGCGTGCTGCCCGAGGCGGCGATGAGGCTGTTGCGGAAGTGCCTGAGCGTGGTGTTGCGTTGGTTGGTGAACAGGTACTCCCAGTGCACCGTGGTCGGGTCGAAGTCGACGAAGGGGATGTAGGTCGGGCCCCGGCTGACGGCGAGCGGCAGCTTGAAGGAGGTGGTGATCAACCAGTAGAAGGGGAACAGCACGATGAACGACCAGAACGCCACGAAGGCGTAGATGGCCACCGTCCGCCAGATGCTTCGTCTCATGGGATCACCGCATGCGCGGCGTGACGAGCCGCGCGAGGCTGAGGAAGATGGTCGTGAAGAAGACCACCATGACGAGCAGCACGAAGGCGATCGCCGCCGCGTAACCGTAGTTCCCGAAGGTCAGGGCGGTGCGGAAGACGTACATGGTGAGCGACTCGGTCGCCGAGCCCGGGCCGCCGCCGGTCGAGACCATGATGATGTCGATGATCTTGAAGATCTCGAGGCCGCGGATGAGGATCGCGGTCACCGAGATGGGCACGAGCAACGGGAATACGATGGCACGAAAGACTTGCACGCTCGAGGCACCGTCCACCCGCGCGGCCTCGTAGAGCTCGCGCGGGATCGCCTGCAGGCCGGCGAGCAGCAGCAGCGTCATGAACGGCGTCCACTGCCAGCTCTCGATCAGCACGATGGTCCAGCGCACGTAGGCAGGGTTGGTGAGCCAGGGGACGAAGACCGGGTCTGCGCCGAACCACTCCGGGATGGTGCGCAGGGCGTGGGCGATGGGCGAGCGGGCCGGGTCGAACATCATGCGGCCCAGGTAGCCGACCGCGACCGGCGTGGTCATCATCGGCAACAAGAAGATCACGCGGGCGGCGTTGCGCCCACGGAACGGCTGGTCGAGCACGAGCGCGAGCATGAGACCGATCACGTACTGGACGATGACCCCGAAGAAGACGAAGAACAGCGTGTTGCGCATCGCGATGTGCAGGCGTTCGTCCACCAGCAACCGGGCATAGTTGCGACCGGTGAGCTCGAAGCCGAGCCCCAGGAAGCCGGCACTCTCGCGCACGCCCCCGCCGCGTTGGATGTCGGTGAAGCTGATGCCCAGCGACCAGAACAGCGGGAAGATCACGAGCGCGATCAGCAGGATGACGGCGGGGAGCAGGAACACCTGCTTCATCCTGGCGTCCTCGTATGACACCGCGCTTCGTCGCCTGCCGCCGGCGCGGGTGCGGGTCGCGTCGTCCAAGTCCGGGTCCTCTCGCGCGGTGGTCGGGGGGCGGCCACGCCGGCGGTTGCCGGCGCGGCCGCACGGTCGTCAGGGTGGCGGGCACACGGCCTAGTAGCCGACCGCGCTCCGGTACTGTTCGAGCTGGGCGTCACGACCGAAGCGGTCGGTGATGCCGTTCCAGAGGTTCGCGACGTTGTCGAGCGCCTGCTGCGGGGTGAGTTCGCCGACCAAGGCGCGACTGATCTCGGCGTCGAGCGCCTGGAAGTACTCGGCCGAGCCGCGGATGCGCAGGTCGAGCGTCGCGTTGGGGTGGTTGATGGTGTTCAGGATGGCGTCGAGGTAGTCCGCGGCGCTCTCCTCGTCGAAGCCGGCGCCGATCCACGGATCGAGGTCGTCGAGCTGGCTGAAGCGCGAGGGGTTGATGCCGGTGCCGCCGGTGACGGCGAGCTGCATGACGAGCTCGGGCCGGGCCATGAAGGCGGCGAAGTCGAGGGCGGCCTCCTTGACGTCGCTCTCCGCCGCGACGCCGATGATCCAGCCGCCGAAGGCGATGAACGGAGCGTGGTTGACGCCGCTCTCGGGCGTGACCCACTCGCCGGCCTCGTAGTCCCAGTAGCGCTCGCCACCGGGGAGGATGCCGAAGCCGACCTGGCCGGCGATCACGGACGCGGTCTCGTCGATCGAGATCGGCCCGACGTCGCCCCAGTCGATGTTGAGCACCGAGCCGCCGGCCGGGAAGTAGGCGCGCGTGTCGGCAACGTCGTAGTTGATCATGTTCGGGTCGCCGAACTCGCGGATCTCGATGTACTCCTCGAGCGCCTGCACCCAGCCGGGGTTGTTCACCTGCGGCGTCATGTCGTCGCAGCTGAAGAAGAAGCACGGGTTGCCGGGGATCTTGCCGTAGCCCGCGGCGCGCGAGAGGTAGACCCAGTAGCTCTGCGCGTTGCGGCGCTGCGCCTCGAGGGCGCCGTAGATCGGCGCCATCACCCCGTCGGTCTCGACGACGCGGCCGTTGAAGAACTCGGCGATGTCGCGGTACTGCGCCCAAGTCTGCGGCTCCGCGAGCGGGTAACCGAACTGGGCCTCGAACTCGGCGTCGTACTCGCCGCCGTCGACGAGGTCCTTGCGATAGAAGAGCATGTGCGAGTCGCCGTCGTACGGCAGGGCGTACACCTGGCCGCCCCAGGCGGTGATGCGCTCGCCGTAGAGCGGGACCACATCGTCCCAGTCGAGCTCGGCGCGCATCTCGTCGGAGATCGGCTCGAGGTGGCCGGGCCCCATGAAGTCGCCGGCCCAGTCGGCCGGGAAGATCAGGACGTCGTACGAGCCGGCGCCGGTCTCGAAGGAGCTGACCATCTTCTCGAACAGTTCACCGAAGGCGAACTGCTGCAGCTGGACCCTGCCACCGGTGGCGGCCTCCCACTCGGGCGCGAAGTCCTCCACCGGGCCGCCGATCGAGCGCCCGGTCTGCGTGACCACGACCACCGTCTGACCCTCGAACTGGGCCATGGCGGGAATCGCCAGGCCGAAGGCCAAGACCGCCGCGGCAAGGAGCTTGCATGGGTTGCGTCGCATAGCGTGTGCCCTTTCTAGAGCCATGTGCAAAGAGGCGCTCTCGGCCCCGCGCAGGGCGCCGCACTGCGGTCGTTGCGCCGGGTGCCGTCCGTCAGCCGTCCGGTTGCAGCGTCTCACCCCCTTGCAGCCGCGAGTGGCGCAAGACGCGCTTCATGGTCTCCACGCGCGCCTCGGTGCGGTCACGTAGACGAAGGGCGACGCCTACGGCCAGGGCGTCGACGATGAGGAGGTGCACGATCCGGGAGACCGAGGGGGTGTAGACGTCGGTGTTCTCCGGCACGTCGGCGGCGACCACGATCGACGCGGCCTCGGCGAGCGGCGATTGCGGGCGGGTGATGGCGATGACCGTCGCCCCCGCATCGCGCGCGAGATCGACGCTGCGTTGCAGTTCGCGCGTCCTGCCGGTGGCCGAGATGGCGACCAGGGCGTCGTCGCAACCGAGCGTCGACGCGCACATGTACTGCATGTGCGCGTCGACGTAGGCGTGGCACTGGGTGACGAGGAAGAAGAACTTGCAGACGGCGTCACTCGCCACCGCGCCCGACGCCCCGAAGCCGAAGAAGGCGATCTGGCCGGCTCGAGCCGCGTGCTCGAGCGCGTCGACGGCCTCCTCGATGGCGCGATCGTCGAGCGTGTCGCGGATCCCGACGAGCGTGTCGAGCGTGGAATCGACGACCTTGCGGGAGTACACCCGCGCCGGATCGCTGTCGAGGATGCCGGTGTGCACGAACCAGGGCCGCTCGACGCGGCTCTGCGCGAGCTTCACCTTGAAGTCGCGGAAGCCGGAACACCCGACGGCGCGGCAGAAGCGCACCACCGTCGGTTGGCTCACCGCTGCCTGGCGCGCGATCACCGCGATGCTGGCAGCGATGACCGCGTCGGGATCGCTGAGCACGACGGAGCCGACGCGGGCCTCGGCTCGGGAGAGCCGCGGCAACCGTTCCTCGATCGCCATGATCAACGAAGCATCCACGTCGCCTCTCACGTAACCGAACTAGACACATGTGCGCTGCGGACCGTCTTGCTTCCGAATGCTGTAACGCTATTACGCAGCCGGGTTCGTGTCAACGCCACCGTCGCGCAGCGAGCAGGCCTAGGCGCTGGCGACGCCGGCCTCCGCAGCCGCGGCGTCGGCTGCCGCGGGTACGTGCTCGCGTGGCGCCCGCTCGCGCAGCAGATCGCACCGCGAGACGTCGAAGGCGATCGACATGGCGAGCGTGTTCGGCGGGCAGACCGCCACGCAGTGCTGGCACATGATGCACTCGCTCGACAGCAGCCGCGTCCCCGCCACGATGTAGTCGGGGATGCGGATGTCCATCGGGCACTGCGTGGTGCAGGCCTTCGAACGGCAGGCTGCGCAGGCCGCGGCATCGCCCGAGATCTTCAGCAGCGCCGGCCGGGCACTCGCGCGCAACACGACGGCCACCGGGCAGGCGTACTTGCAGAAGGCCCGGTTGTCGCGCAGCATCACCGCCAGCACGCAGCCGACGAGCCAGTAGAGGGCGTTGCCGGCCACGAACCAGCCCGCGGCGTGCGGCCCCACCGCCCCACCGCCGTAGCCGAAGCCGAAGAAGAGCGCGAGCACCAGCGCCAGCGTGACCATGAAGGTCGCCGTGCGGGCGTGGCGGGCGCCGCCCGGCAACCAGCCCGGGCTCGAGCGGTATGGCAACTGGTCGAGCACGGCGGCGGTCCAGCAGGCCCATCCGCACCACACCCGGCCAAGGCCGAGCGCCACCGCGCCCTTGCCGAGCAGGTAGTGCGTGACGGGACCGACCGTCACGCCCGTGAGCAGGCCGAAGAACAGGCCCTCGAGCTGGGCGTTGCGAGCCAGCGCCACCGTGACGGCGAAGAGCGCGCCACCGAGGAGCGCGATCAGCAGGCGTCGGCCCCGCAGCACCAGCCGCTTGAGCGCCTCGCCGGCCTCGAGACTGGCGAACTCGGCCAACCACTGGGCGTTGGCCAGCTCCTCGTCGTACGGGGCGAGTTCGGGGTCGTCGAGCCGGTAGCCGCGCGCGTCGGCGCGCTCGAGCATGGCGATGCGCGGGAGCACGGCCACGGTCCCGAAACGACGCGCCAGCGCCAGGAGCAAGCGCGTGCGCCAGGACGGCTCGAACGCGCTCAGCTGGAGCCCGGCCCGGGCCAGTTCGAGCGCGTAACGCTCGGCATGGCGCGCCTCGACCTCGGCCAGGCGCGCATAGGCGCGCCGCCGCCGAGGAAGGCGTTCGATCGCCGCCAGGCCGCGAAACAGCGCGGCGCTATCCATCTCCTGGCGCCAGTGCTGCACGTGACGCGTCCGCGTGGCCCGAGCCGGACTGCGTGCGACCGGCTGCGAGCGGGGTAGCGGCGTGTCGGCGGGGCCCATACGGATCCTGCGCAACGATAGGGCCGGCGGCCGTGCTTCACACGGGCGCTATGTCCTGCGCGGCCGTTCCTGCGGCCGAAGCGAAGGGCGCTCCCCACGCGCCCGCGAAGGCGACCTCCTCGAGACCGCGCCGGTCGCGCTCACGCAGACGCTCCGCGGCCGCCTCGTCGTACGACGCCGCGCGCGGATAGGCGAGCGGGGTGGCGACCACGACGCGGACGTCGTCAGGGATGTGCAGGACCCGCTTCACCTGCTCCTCGTCGAAGCTCGCGATCAGGTGTGTCACCAGACCGAGATCGGTCGCCGCCAACAGCAGGTTCTGCACGGCCGAGCCCAGGTCGTAGAGGTAGTACGCCTTACCGTCGCGCGTCACGCCGTCCTCGGGCCTGGCGCAGGCGACGATCAGCACCGGCGCCTGCCCGATGATCGCGCTCGGCCCTGGGAACGCGGCCTCGACCAAGGCATCGATCGCCTCCTCCCCCTGGACGACGATGAAGCGCCACGGCTGCGTGTTGCGCGCCGAGGGAGCCTGACGGGCCGCGTCCAGGACGGCCCTGATCCGCTCGGCCTCCACCGGCCTGCCAGACAACTCCTGCTTGAGGCTGCAGCGCTTACGAATCGACGCCGATGTCTCCATGGTCTCCCCTCCGGATCCTCGCCGCGGCGAGCGCGCGCAGCGCCGTGCCGGGCGCGGTGCGCGCGCAGCGCCATGCCGGGCGCGGTGCGCGCGCAGCCCCGCCTGGCGCATGCCGCCCTTCGCCCTGCAGTGTAGCCAGGCTCGGCGTCGACGCCGCGCTCGCCGCCTGCGGCTTCATTGCGCCCAAGGCGCCAGCGCAGTACGATTGGGCTCGACAACACACCCGCAAGGCAACCATAGGAGGTTCGCATGTCCCGCCTCACCCGGCCCTTCCTCGTGTCGCTCGCGCTGCTCACGCTCCTCGGCGCCGGCTTCGCCCAGCGCGCATCGCTCACCATCGAGAGCTGGCGCAACGACGACCTCGGCATCTGGCAGAACACCATCATCCCCGCCTTCAACGAGCACTACCCGGACATCCAGGTCGTGTTCTCGCCCACGGCTCCCGCGGAGTACAACGCGATCCTGAACTCGCGACTCGAGGCCGGCAGCGCCGGCGACCTGATCACCTGCAGGCCGTTCGACGAGTCGCTCGGCCAGTTCCAGCGCGGCCACCTGGTATCGCTCAACGACCTCCCGGGCATGGAGAACTTCTCCGACGTCGCTCGCAGCGCCTGGATCACCGACGACGGCAGCGACGTCTTCTGCGTGCCGATGGCCTCGGTGATCCACGGCTTCATGTACAACACCGAGATCTTCGACGAACTCGGCCTCTCCGAGCCCGACACCTACGAGCAGTTCCTGGCCGACCTGCAGACCATCGCCAACGCCGGTCACACCCCACTGGTGATGGGCACCATCGACCAGTGGGAAGCCGCCACCATGGGCTACCAGAACATCGGCCCGAACTACTGGCGCGGTGAGGAGGGCCGGCTCGGCCTCATCGAGGGCACCATCGGCTACGACGAGGGCGGCTTCCTCGAAGCGTTCGAAGCGCTCGCCGAGTGGATTCCGTTCCTGCCGAGCGGTTACCAGGCGATGTCGTACCCCGACGCGCAGAACTACTTCACGCTCGGGCAGGGTGCCATCTTCCCCGCCGGCTCGTGGGAGATCGGCGTGTTCCGGCCGATGGTCGACTTCGAGATGGGCGCCTTCAAGCCGCCCGTTCCCGAGGGCCAGGACACCTGCTACATCAGCGACCATACCGACATCGCCCTGGGCGTCAACGCCGCCAGCCCGAACCGCGAGGCCGCACTGCTGTTCGTCGAGTGGCTGACCACCCAGGAGTTCGCAGAGCTCTACGCGAACGAGCTGCCGGGCTTCTTCCCGCTGGCCGACCACAGTGTCACGCTCGACGACCCGCTCGCCCAGACCTTCCTCGATTGGCGCGTTGAATGCGAGTCGACGATCCGCAGCTCCTACCAGATCCTCTCGCGCGGTGAACCGAACAACGAGACCGAACTGTGGAACTACTCGGCGCAGGTGCTCAACGCCACCGTGACGCCCGAGCAGGCCGCCGCAGCGGTACAGCGTGGGCTGGAGAACTGGTACCCACCACAGCAGAACCGCTGATCGAACGCGTCTAGGCGCAGCACGGGGCGGGCATCGAGCCCGCCCCGTCGTCGTGGGACGTGCAAGTCCCCGGCCACCGGCGACCGAGCCAGCCACCCGCGACCGAGCCGGCCACCGGCGACCTCCCGGCAGCGGCAAGGGTAGACTGCCCTCGCGGTGAAGAAGCGGAAGCCCTTCCCTCTGCACGTCATCGTGTTCCTGGCGCCGGCGACGATCGTCTACACCTGCTTCATGATCTTCCCGCTGCTGGACTCGCTGCGGTTCAGCACCTTCGCGCCGACACCCGAGCGGACCTTCTCGTTCGTCGGTCTCGCCAACTATCAGCGGCTGACGAGCGACCCGAACTGGGCGCCGTTCCTGTGGAACGCGATCCGCAACAACTTCGTGTTCTTCGCCGTCCACATGCTGGTGCAGAACCCGCTCGGGCTGCTGTTGGCGGCCCTGCTCAGCTCCCAGATCACCCGCTTCAAGGCGGTCTTCCGCACGCTGCTGTTCCTGCCGACGGTGCTCTCCATCGTGCTCATCGGCTTCATCTGGCGGCTGATCCTGAGCCC
>SLRS01000156.1 GCA_007130855.1 Trueperaceae bacterium
TCGCGGCACGCCGCGTAGAGGGCCCCGATGATGGCCGCGGTCGAGTTCGCGGCGATCGCGTCGACCTCGTAGCCCGCCTCCTCCAGAGCCTTGATGGCCCCGATCTGGGCGAAGCAGCGGCCCCCACCGCCACTGAGGGCCAAGCCGATGCGCTGCGCCTGCTGGGATCTGTTCACCTCGGACTCCTCGGCTCGACTCCGTCCGAGGATAGCCGACCGCAGTCGCGCGCAGGGCATCGGATGCGTCAGTGGGCGAAGGATCGTCGAGCCGAGAGCGCCGAGGGCGCCGCGAGCGCCGAGAGCGCCGAGAGCGCCGTGAGCGCCCTTCAGGTGCGCGTGAGGTCGTCGAGCGCCGCCGCCGCCGCGGCGCGGAGCTCGTCGGGCGTCACCGCGGCGCCGGGCTCGACGGCCGCGTCGGCGCTGGCGGTCGCTGCGCTACCGGGGGCAGCGGCCGCGTCGCCGGCACCCAGCCTGGCGAGCAGGGCTTGCGCCGAGGCGTGGACGCCGACATCGCGGCCCTCGCTGTACCTCCGGACCAGGTCGGCGGCGGCGTACGCCCGCTCGGTCTGCCCCGAGCGCGCCTGGATCGTCGCTGCCGCCAGGAGGGCCGACAGCAAGGCGATACGGTCGCCGAGCACGCGCCCCAGCCGCAGGGCCCGCTCGCAGGCGCGGCGCGCGAAGGGCAGGTCGTCCAGGCCCGCGCGCACGCGTGCGTGCGTCGCCAGCGCCAGGGCCAGGTCGGCGGGTTGATCGACCGTCTGATACTCCTGCACCGACGCCTCCAGGTAGGCGTCGGCCTCCTCGAGGTTGTCGGCGCCCTGTGCCAGGCGCCCCAGATTGAGCAGGACCCGCGCAGCCCCGGGTCGGTCGCCGAGCTCCAGCCGCAGCGCCAGGCTCCGCTCGAAGGCGTCGCGCGCGCCAGCGACGTCGCCTTCGGTCTCCGCCAACGAGCCGAGGTTGTTGAGCACCACCGCCTCACGCTGCCGGTGACCGAGTCGGGCAGCCACGACCGCCGCCTCACGCCAGCGACCTCGGGCCGCCACGAAACGGCCGAGGTCGAAGTGCCCAGCGCCCAGGTTGATCAGGGTGATCGACAGCAGGTCGAGGTCGCCCAGGCGCTTGGCGATCAAGACGGCAGTCTCGTAGTGATCCATGGCCTCGTCGGCATCGCCGCCCACCGCGAAGAGCATGTTGGCGAGGCCGACGTGGGCCTGGACCACCAGGTCGTCGTCGCTCCCGGGCGCGGCGGCGGCCAGGACCCGCCGGTAACCGTGTTCGGCCGCAGCGTAAGCGTTCACCGCCTCGTCGAGCTTGCCGAGCTCGAGGCGAGCCTCGAGCGTCACCCGCGCCAACTCGGACGGATCTCGCGTTGGCGCTGCGGGGGCTCGGGCCAGCCCCTGGCTCGCCGCCGGAACGTTCGCGACGCGCTCCCGCGCCGCCCACTCAGGCCCCGGCCGCTCGGGCGACAGCTCGGGCTCGTCGCCGCGCCGCTCGGCCGCTGCGAGCACGCTCGCGATCCGCGAGCGGGCCGACTCGGTCTCACTGCGATTGCGTTCGATGTTGGCCAGGCGCACCTGCACCCGCAGCCAGAGCGACGCCGCACGCTCGTCCGCAGCCGGGCCCTGGTCGCCACCGAAGGTAGCGACGGTCGCACGATAGAGCGAGGCGGCCAGCTCCCACAGGTTGCGCGCGTGTACGGCGTGATCGAGTGCCACGAGGGCAGCGTCGAGCTCGACGACGAAGCCGCGCTCGAGGGCCCGTTCCCAAGCGCTGCGCACGTCGGCCACGGCCGCATGGACCCGGTCGAGCGCGTGCGGTTGGTCGCTCCCACCCCTGAGTTCGGGCGTCAACCCGGCCAGCCAGGCCAGCACGAAGCGCGCGTGCGCGTCGATCGTGTCCTCGTCGGGCGCGGCCGGCGCGGCGCGCCGCACGAGCTCGTGCACCTCGAAACGGTCGGCCCCCACGCGCCGCAACAGCGACCGATCGAGGAGCGTGAGGACCGTGTCGAGGTCGGCGAGCGCGACCTGTTGCGCGCCGGCGAGCGAACACCCGGCGCGGAACACCATCAGCCGCGTCAAGGCGGCGCGTGAACGCTCATCGAGCGCGTCCCAGGCCTGCCGGACGAGCCGCGGCACGCTGCGGTGCCGCGCGGGCACGTCCGCCGCGTCGGTCCGGAGCACCTCCGCACCCGCCTCGACCTCCGCCAGCACCTCCAGGACCGACCGCGTCCGGGTCTGCGCCGCGGCCAGCTCGATCGCCAACGGCAGGCCCCCGACGGCCCGGCACAGTGCCTTCACGGCGGCCTTGGTGTCGTCGGCGACCAAGACGACGGTGCCGAGACGGTCGGCGCGCTGGTAGAAGAGCGCGCTGGCGTCATCGGCCGCGTCGTCGTGCAGGTCTCCCGACGCGGAAGCGAGGCCGTCGAGCCGCAGCACGTGCTCCGCGGCCACCCCGAGTGGCTCGCGCGCGGTCAGCACCACCCGCAGCCGTGGCACGGTCTCGAGCAGGGCGACGAGCTCGCTGCCGAGCTCCGCCGCCGGGAGGTGCTCGGCCTCGTCCAACACCAAGAGCAGCGAACCGGCGCCGAGATCTGCGGCGATGGCGAGCGCGCTGGGCGCGGCCGACACGGCCACACCGAGCCGCGAGGCGACGGCGCCGAGCACCTCGGCGACGCTCCCCAGGGGCGCCAGCGGCACGAAGCACACACCCCGCTCGAAGGCGGGCCCCACCAGCTGCGCCAGCTCGAGCACCAGCCGCGTCTTGCCGACGCCGCCGAAGCCCACGACCGTGATCCAGCGAGCGTCGCCCTCCAGCCAGGCTCGCAGGCGCGCGAGCTCGTGCCTGCGCCCGACCATGCCGGTCGCGGGTCGCGGCGCCTGCAGCGTGATGGGCTGGGCACGCGGCGACCCGGGCGTCGCGTCGCCAGGTGCGCGCCGGGCGGCGTCAGCGAGAGCCTGCGTTGCCTCGAGCGGCTCCTCGTCGAGGTCGAGCGCCAAGGCGCGGGCGAAGCGCCCGAAGGCCGCCAAGGCACGCTCTGCCTGGCCGGCCCGCAGGCACGCGCGCATCAGCGCCTGGACGGTGGCCTCCTCCAGCGGCGAGACCGCCAGCACGCCTTCGCGGGCGACGATCGCCGCGTCGAGGTCGCCGGCCTCCTCGCAGCGTTGCGCGTGGCGCACCACCTCGTCGCACCAGGCGCGGGCGACCTGCTCGCGCTCGAGCTCGAGCCACGCATCGAAGGCGTTCACGCCGGGCGGGGCGTAGCCTTCGAGCAGCGGCCGCGGTGGCCCGGCGGCGACGAGCGCAGCGCCGTCGGCCTGGTCGATCGCTGCACGCAGCTCGGCGAGGTCGCTGCGGACGTGCCAACGCACCCGGTCCTCGGCCACCTCGAGGTCGCCCGCCCAGGGATACGCTGCCGCCCGGTGGAGCACCTGGCGCAGGTAACGGCGCGCCTCGGCGTCGGGGACGTCCGGACGCAGCAGCAGGGCGAGCTCGTCGCGGGCCACCCACTCGTGCCGGCACGCGAGGTAGGCGAGCAGCGCCCCGGGCCGTGTGCGCGGCCAGGGACGCTGCTCGCCTTCGACGATCACCATCGGCGCGCCCAGCAGTCGCAGGCCCAGCAGTTGCAGCACGGACCCATCTTACGCACCGCGCTGCAGTGAACGCCGGCACCGAGCGCCGGCAGCCACGGCGGTCGCGCCAACCGATACCCGCCCCGTCCGCGCCCGAGCGCATCGCGACGTCGCGTCGCCGGGGTCGCTCAGATAGCTGAAATCCTGTCGTTTTCCGTATAATGCAGCAGCGACGCCGAAACGCACGGAGCGCGAGCGCCACGGCGCCGGCGGCTCTCCGACCTCCGCCCCGTCGGGCCCCGACATCTCGCCCGTGCACACGACTCGCAGTGCGGAGGCAGAGCTCCCGTCGCTGGCCTGCACCGCTCCTCGCTCGTCTCCGAGGGGGTATGCTCTCATGCAAGACGACGGCAGCAACGGCACGCGTATGAACCGACGTGCGTTCCTCAGGCTGTTGGGCGCCACCGGCGGTGCCGCAGCGGTCATGGGCGCGATGGATGCCTGGGACATGGCCCTGGCCTCGACGGTGGAGGCGCCACCGCTGCTCTCGGGACGCGCCGATGGCAAGCGCGTGATCATCCTCGGCGCCGGTCTCGCCGGGATGACCGCAGCGTATGAACTGGCGAAGCTCGGCTACGACACCCCGATCCTGGAGGCCCGCACCTTCGCCGGTGGCCGCTGCCAGACGGCTCGGCGCGGCTTCGTGCTCACCGAGTTGACGGGTGAGACCCAGCGCTGCATGTTCGACCACAACCAGTTCTTCAACCACGGCCCCTGGCGCATCCCCTACCACCATCGTTCGACGCTGCACTACACCAAGGCGTTCGACGTTCCCCTGATGATCATGGTGAACGACAACGACAACGCCTGGGACTACCGCGTCGAGGAGACCAACCCGTGGTCGGGCGAGCGCCGGCGCCGCCGCGAGTTCCGCGCCGACATCGGCGGCTACACGGCCGAGCTGCTGGCAAAGGCCGTCGATCAGAGCGCACTCGACCAGGAGCTGACCGAGGAGGACAAGGAACGCCTGCTCGACTTCCTGGTCGCATGGGGACAGCTCGACCGCCCCAGCCTCGAGTACCGAGGCACCGGCGGTCGCGGCTACGAGGAGGATCCGGGCGCCGGCCTGAATCCCGGCGTGCCGTCGCAACCGTTCGAGCTCAGCGACGTGCTGCGCAACAGCATCATCAACGGCTTCCGCGCCGTCGAGGCGCATACCCAGAAGAACACCATGTTCGAACCCGTGGGCGGCATGGACGCCATCGCCCAGGGGTTCGAGCGGGTCACGGGTCGCTTCATCCATTACGGGCACGAGGTGCTGGAGATCCGCCAGCACGAGGACGGCGTGCGCATCGTCGTCGCGGACACCCGGACCGGCGAGACCCGTGAGGTCGAGGGCGACTACTGCATCTGCACCATCCCGCTCTCGGTGCTCAGCCGGATCCCCGCCGACTTCTCGCCGGCCTTCGCCGAAGCGATCCGCGCCCCGACCTACGCCACGACCGGCAAGATGGGGCTGCAGTTCGGTCGCCGCTTCTGGGAGGAGGACGACTTCATCTACGGCGGCCACAGCACCACCAACGTGTTCGGTAACATCAGCTACCCCTCGTATGGTTGGCAGGGTGAGAAGGGGACGCTGATGGGCTACTACAACTTCGGGGCACAGGCGATCGAGGTCAGTGCACGCTCGCCCGCCGAGCGCATCCGCTACGCCCTGGAGATGGGCAGCCTGGTCCATCCGGAGGTCTACGAGCGCGAGTTCGAGAGCGGCTTCTCGGTCGCCTGGCACCTCGTGCCCTACAGCATGGGCGGCTGGGCGAGTTGGTCGGCCGACGCGCGCCGCGATCACTATCCCACCCTGAACGAGCCCGACGGGCGCGTCTTCCTGGCCGGCGAGCACCTCAGCTACATGACCGGCTGGATGTCCGGCGCGATCGAGTCGGCCTGGATCCAGATCGAGAAGCTGCATCAGCATGCCCTGACCCGGGCAGAAGCGGGAGTGACGCGAACATGACCCGACGACTCACCATCACCGCCTTCGTCGCGCTGATCGCCCTCGCCGGCGCGACCCTCGCGCAAGACGGCGCCGCGATCTACGCGACCCACTGCGCCTCGTGCCATACGAGCGAGGGGCAGGGCATGGGCACGTTCCCGGCGCTCGCCGACAGCGAGTTCATGCAGGGCGACGAGCATCCCGTGATCGACATCGTGCTCCATGGCCGCGGCGCCATGCCGCCATTCGCCGGCACGCTCGACGACGACGAGGTCGCGGCCGTCCTCACCCACATCCGCACGAGTTGGGGCAACGACGCCGAGCCGATCGATGCCGAGACGGTCGCCGAGGTGCGCGAGGCCGAAGAGGCCGAGGAGGCCGAGGAGATCGAGCCGGTGGAGGTAGACCTGCCCGAGGACTGGTTCGAACGCGGCGAGGCGGCCTACCTCATGAGTTGCGCGGCCTGCCACCAGGCCGACGGCGAGGGCATCCCCCCCGCCTTCCCACCCCTCGCCGACAACGCCTTCGTGCAGGGCCCGGCCGACGAGCTGATCCGCCTGACCCTCCACGGACGCGCCGGCATGCCCGCCTTCGCCGGCACCCTCGACAACGAGACCATCGCCCACATCACCTCGTACGTCCGCAACGCCTGGGGCAACGAGGCCCACCCGGTGGACGCCGAGATGATCGAGGTGGTGCGCGGCGGGGGCGATCTCGAGCTCGAGCCCACCACGCCCACCACGCGCCCCGGCGCGGGTGAGTAGACGCTGAAGCGAGGCGTCGGCCACGCTGGCGCCTCGCTCCTCCACGGCGCAAGGCGCCAGCCAGACGGCCGTGGCGCCCCGCGCCTGCGCGTGCCACGCTAGGAGCATGACCACGCCTGGGCACGATCCGGCCGCAGCGACTAGCGGCCCCCGCACGCGCGCGCGGCAGGAAGTCGTCGCCGATCTCCGCTCGGCCTTCGGCTGGGGTGGGCGCATCGCCGTCGTCGCGCTCATGATCTGGATCGCCAGCCACCTTCGCGTCCCGTACGGCCCGATCGTCGACCTGGCGATCGGGCTCGTGCTGGGCCTGGCACTTCTGGGCCTCGGCTCGCTGGTGCTGGAACTCCTGCGCTGGATCGCCGTCGGCTGGGTCGCGGCCCTCGGCCGCGCCATGCTGATCGCCACCTTCGGTGCCCTGGCGATGCTCCTGGGCTTCGCCGCCACGCCGCCGCTGCTGGCACTGGCCATATGGGCTGCCTGGCTGCTCGCCGTGACCGGTCTGGTCGTGGCCGTCTCGCTGGCGTGGCGGCTGCTGCGCCAGCCGGCCGAGGCCCGCGACCGGCGCCGACGGGTCGCCCAGGCGGCGCTGGCCGGGCTCGCAGCCCTGGTGAGCGTCGCCTTGGTGGTCTGGTGGTGGTGGCCCGGCAGCCCCGAACCGGTCGTGCCGCTCGCGGCCGGCGACGCACCCGCGCTCGCGCTCGCCGATCCCGGTGCGCCCGGCCCGCTCCCGGTTGCCACGCTGCGCTACGGCAGCGGCGCCCCCGGCTGGCGCCCGGAGTACGGTGTTCACGCCGCCGTGCGCACCGACCCGGTCGACCTCGCCGACCTCGTCACGCTCGGCGCCGTGACGCGCTGGGCGCGCGCCACGGCGCTCGGCCACGGTCTCGCCGCGGTGCCCCGCAACGCCGTCGTGTGGTACCCGGGCGAGGGCGACGGGCCCTTCCCGCTGGTGCTGATCGCCCACGGCAACGCCAACATGTTCGTCGCCTCTGAGGACGGGTACGCCTGGTTGGGCGAGCACCTCGCGTCGCACGGGTACGTGGTGGCCTCGATCGACGCCGCCGCGTTCAACGCCCTGCCGATCGTCGGGGGCCTACGCGGCGAGAATCACGCGCGCGCCCTGTTGATGCTGGCCCACCTCGAGCTCTGGCGCGGCTGGGAGGCCGGCGCCGAGCCGGCACTGCCGCGTGTCGACCTCACCCGCGTGGCCCTCGCCGGCCACTCGCGTGGTGGCGAGGCGGCCGCCATCGCGGCCTCGCTCGACCGCCTCGGCAGGCTCCCTGCCGACGCGCTGCAGCCGCTGTCACAGCGCGTGGGCGGACCGCACGGCGTACGAGCCGTGATCGCGCTGGCGCCGAGCGACGGCCAGTACCGCCTCGGCGACCGCCCAACCGTGCTCGAGGGGGTCGACTACCTGGTGTTGCACGGCGGCTTCGACGCCGACGTCAGCAGCTTCGTCGGCGAGCGCCAGTACGAGCGCGCCCAACCCGCCGCGGACGGCTTCAAGGCGGCCGTGTACGTGCACAATGCCAACCACGGGCAGTTCAACGACGCCTGGGGCCGGTACGATCAGCCGCCGCCGCTGGCACCGCTGCTGCGCACCCGGGCGATCATGCCGGCAGCCGACCAGCAGCGCGCCGGCGCGGCCCTGATGAGCGCCTTCTTGCACGCCAGCCTGCAGGGCGAGACGGCGTATCGCGAGTTCCTGCGCGATCCGCGCCGCGGCGCCCACTGGCTCCCGCACACGGCCTACGTGACGCGCTACGACGACGGCAGCGACGCCATCCTCGTCGGCGACGTCGAGACCGTGGACCCCGGCAGCGGCAGCCTGCCGGGAAGCCGGGTGACGACCGAGGACCTGGCGCTGTGGCGCGTCGGCGACCCGGGGATGCGCGCCAACGTCAGGCGCGAAGCCACGGTGACGACCCTCGGCTGGTCGCGCGACGACGCCGACCCGCTGCCCGCCTACCGGCTGCGGCTCCCGCTGCCGCTCTCGGAGTTGGTCACCGACCCCGCCGAGACGCTGCTGACCCTGGAGGTGGGACGCGGTCGAGGCCCGTTCGCCGACGGTAGCCAGGCACCGACCACGGGGCCACTCGACGCCAGCCTGGCGCTGGTCGACGAGGCCGGCACCGTGGCCAGCGTGCCGCTCTCGAGCGCGCAGGGGATCCCGCCGCACCTGGCCTCCGTGGTCACGCGCTTCGGGCCGTTCGAGGCGGTGCGCTACCGGCCCGACGCCTACCCGTTGTTCCAACGCGTCGACGTGCCGCTCGCCGACCTGCTGGCCGCGAACCCGGAGCTCGACCTGGAGCAGGTGTACGAGCTCGCGCTGCTGTTCGACCGCGTCCCCGCGGGGGTGCTTGCGTTGCGCTCGATCCGCCTCACGAGCCGCTAGGGCGCGGCGATCACGCGCCGGGGAGGCCCTCGGGTACGTAGTCCGGTGACTGGTGCCGGAAGAACGTGTCGTACAGCTGGGCATAGTGCCCGCCTGCCGCAATGAGCGCAGCGTGGCTCCCCGACTCGATCACCTCGCCCTGGCGCAGCACCAGGATGCGGTCGGCTTCGCGGATGGTCGAGAGGCGGTGGGCGATCACGATCGCGGTGCGCCCGTGCAGCACCGTCTCGAGTCCTTCCTGGATCTGCGCCTCCGTCAAGGGGTCGACGCTGGCGGTCGCCTCGTCGAGGATCAGGATGGCGGGATCTTGCAGCAAGATGCGCGCCATCGCGATCAGCTGGCGCTGGCCCATCGACACGCCGCGGCCGCCCTCGCTCACCTCCGTGTCGAGCCCTTGCGGCAGCGCCTCGAGCCAATCGCCGCCACCGATGCTGCCCGCCGCGGCCACGACCTCGGCGTCGCTGGCGTCGCGGCGCGCGTAGCGAACGTTGTCGCGCACCGTGCCGGAGAACAGGAAGGGGGTCTGCTGGACGATGCCGAGCTGGCGCCGGTAGGCGCGCAGGTCGAGGCTGCGAAGGTCGTGGTCGTCCACCAGGAGGCGTCCGCCTTGGAACTCGTAGAAGCGGGCCACGAGCTTGCCGATGCTCGACTTGCCCGCCCCGGTGTGACCGACGAGCGCCACCGTCTCGCCCGGCGCGATGGTGAGGTCGAAGTCGCGCAGCACCTGCTCGAAGGGCGTGTAGCCGAAGACCACCCCCTCGAAGGTGATCCGACCACGCAGGCGTGCGGGTGCGACGGCCCCGGTCTGGCTCACGCGCGGCTCGGCGTCGATCAAGGCGAAGACCCGCTCGCTGGCCGAGAGGCCGAGCTGGAACTGGCTCCAGAACGAGGCGATGCTGGTGAGCGGAAACCAGAAGAAGGCGACCGCCTCGACGAACAAGAACCATTGTCCCGGCGTCACCGCGCCGGCGACGACGCTCGCGCCGCCGGCGTAGACCACCAGGGCCGTCCCGATCCCGGCGATGGTGCCGAGGATCGGGAAGATCGCCGAGAACACCAGGCCCTGGCGCAAGTTGAGGGCGTAGGACTGGGCGTTGACGCCCTTGAACACGTCGTAGACGGCCTGCTCCTGGCGAAACGCCTTGGCGACCCCGATGCCCGTGATCGACTCCTGCACGTTGGCGTTCACCTCGGCCAGTACCCGCCGCGCCTGGCGCGTCGTGCGGCGGGCCACACGCCGGAAGGCCAGCGCCGCGGCCACGATGAACGGTGCGATCGCCAAGGCGATCAGGGCCAACCGCGGGTTGATCCAGAACAAGATGAGCGCGATGATGATCACCTGCAGCAGCTGGCTGATCAGGTTCAGCGTCAGCGTCACCACGGTGGAGAAGTCCTGGGTGTCGGCGGTGACGCGGCTGACGATGCGGCCGGTGGAGTACTCGTCGTAGAACGACATGTCGCGCGCCATCACCGCCTCGAAGGCGTCCAGGCGTAGCTGCAGCACCACGTTCCCGACCGCCTTCGCGGTGAGCCACTGGCGCAGGAAGTTGAGCCCCCAGGAGCCGACGCCTGCGACCGCGATGGCCCCCAGGAGCCAGCCGGTGCGGCCCCACAGTGCCTCGGGCGGGGCGTCGCCCACACGGTCGATGCCGAGCGCGATCAGCAGCGGCAAGAGGGCGTCGAGCGCCGCCACGAGGAACATGGAGAGCGCGACGACGAGCATGGTCGGCAGGAACGGTCCGAAGTAGCGCACGATGCGGCGCAGCAACTGGCCGTCGCTGTACTCGCGGTCGTAGCCCTCGGCCGCGAGGCCGTCGAGCACGAACCCCATCAGTCGTACCTCGCGAAGATGCGCTGGTAGAGCGGACAACGCTCCAGGAGCTCGGCGTGGCCGCCGTGGTCGATCAGGCGGCCGCCGTGCAGGACCAGCACCAGGTCGGCGCGGCGGATCTGCGACAACCGATGCGTGATCATCAGCGTGGTGCGGCCTTGCTGCACGGCGTAGATGGCACGCTGGATGGCGTCCTCGGTGGCGCTGTCGACGGCGCTGGTGGCGTCGTCGAGGATCAACACGCGCGGGTCGGTGAGCAACGCCCGGGCGATGGCCAGGCGCTGCCGCTGTCCGCCGGAGAGGGTGGCGCCGCGCTCGCCGATCACCGTGTCGTAGCCCTCGGGGAGCGCCATCACGAACGCGTGCGCCTGGGCGGCCGTGGAGGCAGCGATCACGGCCTGCCGGTCGACCTCGGGACCGAGTCCGAAGGCGATGTTGTCGGCGACGCTGCGCGAGAACAAGAACACGTCCTGCTCGATCACGCCGATCTGCTGCCGGAGCGAGGCCAGCTGCCAGTCGCGCAGATCGACGCCATCGAGGCTGATGCGTCCATCGGTGACGTCGTAGATGCGGTTCACCAGCTTCGTGAGGGTGCTCTTGCCGGAACCGGTCTGCCCCACGATGGCGACCGTCTGGCCGGGCGCGACTCGGAACGACACGTCGTGCAGTACCGCCCTCGCGTTCGGTACTCCCTGGTAGCGGAAGCCGACCCCGGCGAACACCAGCTCGCCCTGGACGCGGGCCGTGTGGGCCTGCGCGTGCTCGTCGAACTCCGTGTCGACCCGCATCAGCTCGAGGATTCGCTCCGCGCCGGCCAGGCCGAGCTGGACCAGCGAGAAGGTGAAGATCGAGATGAAGGCCGGGAACCGAAGGACGCCCATCAGCCCCATGTACGCCACGAGCTCACCGGTGCTGAGCTCCCCGCGCGAGACCAGCCAGAGGGCGTGCGCGAAGGCGCCCGTGAACGCCACCGCCAACAGCAGCAGCGGCAGGTAGCGAGCCTGCACCAGGCCCTGGCGTACGAAGAAGTCGCGAAAACGCGCCGCGTCGCGGCCGAAGCGCGCCTGCTCCTGCGCCTCCTGCGCGGTGCCCTTCACCACCTCGATGCCGGTGATGGTCTGGTTGAGCCCGGCCGACAACAGGCCGAACTGCCGCCGCAGCGCGCTGGAGATCGGGTTGAGCTGGCGCATGTACGAGCGCAAGGCGAAGACGAAGGTGACCTCGAACGCCAGCGGCGCCAGCAGCAGACGGGTATCGATGAAGGCGATGAACACCAACGGGATGATCAGGCCATTGAACGATTCGGTGATCAGCGCGACGCCCGGGTTCATCATCGGATTCAGCTGGCGCACGTCGTTGCTGGCTCGCGCCATCACGTCGCCAACCCGCTGGCGCTCGTGGAAGGTCTGGCTCTTGCCGAGCAGCGACTGGTAGAGCTCGTCGCGGGCGTTGCGCTCGAGCCGCTGCCCGAGCGTCTCGATCGAGAAGCTCGCGGTGAGGTCGAGCACACCCCGCAGCAGCACCACGGCCAGGATCCCGAGGGCGAGCACGAGCAACGCTCGCATGTCCGGCTCGCGCTGCAGCACCACGTCGAAGGCGAAGCCGGTGAGTCGCGGGACAGCCGCGAAGAGCACGGCGGTGAGGGTGCTGGCCACGAAGAACAACAGCAGCAACGGCCAGAAGCGCGCGAGGTGCGCGAGCACCCAACGCGTCGGGCTGCGCCGATCGTAGCGGCGGGCACCGGCGACGGTGAACTCGGCGTTGGGGGTGACGACCGCAGACATGCAGGGCTCCCGGGCGAGGCCGGGCCCCGCTGCGTCAACCTAGCGCATCGGGCGCTCATGCGCGCCACATCCAAAGCACGAACCGTGGGGCACAATCGAGCGAGGCGGACCACGGATCGGCCGACGTGCGAGGTCCTCGGGTCGCCGGCGTGACGAGACCGGGCTGCAGGCGACAGCGTTTCGGAGGTGTATGGCCGGATGGGTTGTGAACGCTCGCGACAAGCCGACCGGAGGTGCCGTCTCGCGACGGTGCGCGCCGGTGCCGTGGCGTCATGAGCGACGGTACGAGACCCGACGACATCGAGGCTCGGCGTCACACCCAGCTGATCGAACTCACACGCCTGCTCGCCGGCGACGGCACCGACCTCGACGAGACCCTCACGGCACTCGTATCGCGCTTCCCCAAGGTGTTGCGCCTGCCCGAGCGAGGCGCGGCGCGGGTGACGTACCGTTCCGGCCAGCAGCGTCTCGAGAAACGCTCGGAGGGCTTCGCGACCCCCTGGCGCGCGCTGTCCGCGCGGCTCGAGCTCGAAGACCATGGCGAGGCCTCCATCGAGCTCTCGTACCTCGAACCGGTGGGTGAGGCGACCGATCCGTTCGCACCGGCCGAGCGCTCCACGTTCGAGGCGGTGGCGGCACTCCTGCGGGCCTACCTCGAGCGCCGGGCCCGGGAGCAGCGCACGGCGGAACTCCAGGGAGAGCTCGAGCGGCGCACCGCGGTGCAGCGGAAGCTGCTCGACGTCTACACGCGCTACCTCGCGCACGACCCCGCCGACGTGGCGACCGCGGTCCTCGAGGCCGCCGTCGCCGCCATCCCCGGAGCCCGCTTGGGCAGCGTGCTGATGCGCACCGAGCAGGGCAACTACCGCTTCGCAGCGGTCCATGGCTACGACATGGCCCGGATGGCGACGATCCGGCTACCGGCCGACGTCGTGCTGTTCGGGCACGATTGGCGCGAAGGACGGGCGTTCGTCGTTCGCGACATGGCCAGCGTCAATGCGCGCCTGCAGCGCGAACGGCCCGACATGCAGGCGATCATCGACATCGCCAGCGACACCGCAGCGGTCGAGTCGCTGGTGGCCCCAGTCCTGCTCGCTGGCGAGCTCGTCGCCGCCATCACCCTCGAGCACACCGATGCCGGCCACGCCTTCTCGCGCGACTCGGGCGAACTCCTGCAGCTGTTCGCCCAGAGCATCGGGGCGCTCTTACAGCGCACCGAGGCCGAGGCGAGGGCCGATCTGATGGCGCGCGCGGTCGACGCCTCGAGCGATGGGATCGCCATCTTGGACCTGCCGGTCGACACGGAACGACCGCTGGCGCGCTACGCCAACCCCGCCTTCATGCACCTGCTGGGGATCGAGCCGGGCGGGCTCGAGCGCTGGGCGCCCGAGAGCGTGCTCGGGGCCGAACTCACCCGCCGGGTCGCGACGATCATGCTGCACGTCGCGTCGCGCGGTGAGGCCGCTCGCCTCGAAGCGCCGGTGCCACGCCCCGATGGCGGGCGCAGGCACCTCGAGGCCAGCGTCACGCGGCTCGAGCACGAGGCCTGCAGCAGCCGGCTGCTGATCGTCGTGCGCGACGTGACGGCCCGCTATCGCCATCTGGCCGAACTCGAGCACCTCAACGCCGACCTCCGGGCACGCCTCGACGAGGCCCGCACGATCGACGGGATCGACGCCGCGATCACCGGCAGCTACACCACCGACGCGACCCTGGCGCGCGTCACGGCGGAGATCGGCGCCCGGCCCGGCGTCGCCGGCGTCGGGCTGTTGGTGGTGGACGACCATGCGCGGCCCCTGCGCTTCGTCGCCAGCCACGGCCTGGTTCCGCGGCCCCTGGGAGAACGCACCGTCGCCGCCGACGATCCGGCCGAGCGCAGCCGCCGGCTGCGCGAGCATCTCGTCGTCGACGCCGAGACCTCGCGCGAAGCGTACGAAGGCGCTTCGGAGACGCAGCACCGGCGCACGGGCGCCCACCACAGCTGGCCGCTGCTGGTGCGCGACGAGGTGGTCGGCGTCCTCGAGGTGTATCTGGAGGCCGGCTTCGAGCCCGATACCGACTGGCACCGCTTCATGGTCGTGGTGGCGGCCCAAAGCGCCATCGCCGTCGAGCACAGCGCCACCATCGAGCGCCTGGGACGCTCCTCGAAGGCGTACGCCCGCCTGGCCGAGTTCAGCGGCCAGATCGAGGACGTCGACGATCCCGAGGAGCTGATCGACTTGGGCGTCAGCACCCTGCTCCAGGAGTTCGGCATGCAGGGGGCGATCCACTACCGGGTCGAGGGCGAGCGCATCGCCCTCCACCGGCAATGGGGCGAGGTCCCGCCGGCCGTCGCCGCGGCGTTCCGGGAGTCCGGGGCCGGCTCGGCCGGTCCGATCGCTCGGGCCGCGGCGACGCGTGAGCCGGTTTACCTCGAGGACTACGTGGCTTGGGAGCGATCGGACCCGTACCTGGCGGCGCTGGGGATCGCCTCCCTGCTGGCGCTGCCCATCTGCGGTGACGACCAGGTGGAGAGCATCATCGTGATCGCGGCGTTCGGCCGGCCGGTCGTGCTGCGCAGCGACCAGATCGCGGTCGCGCGCGCATTCGTCCGTCGCCTCGAGCGCGCCCTGGAGCGCGGCGCGTACCAGCGCCAGATCGAGCGCACGCGCGAGGAGGCCTTCCGCTCGCTGGGGACGGCGCTCGAATACCGCGACTTCGAGACGAAGGGGCACACCGACCGGGTGGTGGCACTGTCGCGCCGGCTCGGGGCGCGCGTCGGCCTCGACGAAGACCAGCTCGAGGCGCTCGCCTGGGGCGCGTACCTCCACGATCTGGGCAAGATCACCGTGCCCGACCAGATCCTGCTGAAGCCGGCGTGGTTGACGCGCGACGAGTTCGCCCAGGTCGAACGCCACGCCATGACCGGCTTCGAGATGAGCCTCGACCTGGCCTTCCTGCCCGACGACACCCGCGAGGTGATCCGCGCGCACCACGAGCACTGGGACGGCAGTGGCTACCCCGATGGCCTGGCGGGCGAGGAGATCCCCTACCTCGCGCGCGTGTTCGCATTGGCCGACGTGTACGACGCGCTCACCTCCGAGCGCCCGTACAAGGTCGCGTGGACGCACGAGGAGGCGGCCGCCGAGATCGCCGTGCAGGCCGGCCGCCACTTCGACCCCGAGCTGACCGCCGCGATGCTGGCGCTGCTGAGCGAGGACCACAGCAGCCCGTAGCGGCACCCGAACCGTGCTCGTCAGCCGCCTGCTCCCTCGCTGGTCGCCACCCAGCGACGCTGCGCAGCGCTTGCCACGATGGCGTCCACGACGCGCTGGACCGCCGTCGCCTCGGCGAAGTCGGGGCTGGCGCGGCGCGCCTGCGCGACCGCCTGCAGCAACTCGTACACCTCGATCACCTTGGTGTCGCCGAGCCCGAGCCCGCAGCCCGCGACGGGCCAGAAGCACCCGTAGAAGGGATGCTCGGGCCCCATGATGATCGTGCGGAAGCCGCGGCGGTCGGCCGGATCGGCCGCCTCGTAGAGCTGCAGCTCGTTCATCCGCTCGTGATCGAACGCGAGCGAGCCGCGGCTGCCGATCACCTCGCAGGTCAGGTGGACCTTGCGCCCCGTCGCCACCCGGCTGGCCTCGAGCACGCCGCTGGCACCGCCAGCGAAGGTGAGGAGGGCCTGGACGGCGTCCTCGTTCTCGACGCGCCGTCGCGGCGCGTCGGCGACGGCGGGCGCTCGGTACCCGTGGCCGCCGAGGGCCGCGGGCCGCTCCTCGATCACGGTCGTGGCGTGCGCACAGACCTGCGTCACCTCCCCCACGAGGAAGTGTGCCAGCGCGATCACGTGGGCACCGAGGTCGCCGAGCGCGCCCGAACCCGCGAGGCTCCGCTCGAAGCGCCAGCCGAAGGGCTGCTGCGGGTCGGCCAGCACGTCCTGCAAGAAGGCACCGCGGAACTGCCACACCGCCCCGATCACGCCCGCCTCGATCAGGCCCTTGGCGGCCAGCACGGCAGGGCTCTTGAGGTAGTTGAAGCCGACCATCGTGACCACGCCGGCCGCCTCGGCGGCCTCGGTCATGGCGCTTGCGGTGGCGGCGTCGAGCGCCAGCGGCTTCTCGCAGTAGACGTGCTTGCCGGCCTCGATCGCGGCCAACGCCATCTCGGCGTGGAGGTGGTTGGGCGTGGTGATGTCGACGATGTCGACTTCGGGGTGCGTCACCAGCTCGCGCCAGTCGGCACTGGCCTCCTCGAAGCCGAGCTCGCGGGCGGCGCGGCGGGCGCTGTCGGCGTCCACGTCGGCGAGCAGCCGCAGCCGCGGCATGGCGAGCAGATCATCGAAGACGCGGCCGACGAGCGAGAACGCCAGGGCGTGGCCCTTGCCCATGAAGCCGCTGCCGATCAGACCGATGGCGAGCTCGCGTCGCGTCATCGGCCCTCGCCGCCTCCCCCGGGACGCTCCTGGTCAGCCAGCGCGAACTCCTCGAGCTCGGCCTCCAGCGCATCGAGTTCCTCGGTCCCGGACATCATCCTGAGCACCTCCTCACGGGTCACCTCGGACTTGACGAACGTGCCGTACGACGTGCCGCGCCGCAGGATCGTGAAGGCGTCGGCCACCGGATAGGCATGGTGGACGTTGTGGGTGATGAGGATGACCGCCAAACCGCGGGCTCGCGCCTGGGCCACGTAGCGCAACACCACCCCCGCCTGCCGGACGCCCAGCGCCGCGGTCGGCTCGTCGAGGATCAGCACTTCCGCGCCGAAGTAGACCGCCCGGCTGATCGCGACGCACTGGCGTTCGCCGCCCGACATGGTGCCGACCGCCTGGTCGGCGTCGCGGACGTCGATGCCCATGCGCCCCATCTCCGCCACCGCGACGCGGCGCGCCTTGGCCATGTCGAGCCGCCTGAACGGCCCCCAGCCGACGGTCGGTTCGCGGCCCAGGAAGAAGTTGCGCGTCACGCTCATCAGCGGCTGGATGGCGAGGTGCTGATGGACCGTCGCGATGCCATGGCGTTGGGCCTCGCGCGGGCTGTCGAAGCGGACCGGTTGCCCGCGCAGCAGCACCTCGCCGCTCGTCGCGGTGATCACCCCGGACAGCACCTTGATGAGCGTCGACTTGCCGGCGCCGTTGTCGCCCAGGAGGCACATCACCTCGCCGGCGCGCACGGCCATCGAGACCCCATTGAGGGCCACCACCCGACCGTAGGTCTTGACGATGTCGCGCAGCTCGACCACCGGCGGCTCGGCCTGCGCGCTCGCGGCGCCCGGCCGGCGCGATGCCGCTCCCGACGTGGCCATCACGACGCCTCCGTCGCGCGCTTGCGGATGTAGTTGTTGAAGATGACCGCGACCAACAAGAGCGCCCCGAGGAAGACACGGAACCAGTCGGTGTTCCAGCGTGCGATGAAGATGCCCTGCGAGGTCATGCCGAAGATGAGGGCGCCGAACACCGCGCCCACGGCGGTGCCGTAACCGCCGGTCAGGAGGGTGCCGCCGATCACCGCCACGATGATCGCCTCGAACTCCTTGAGGGTGCCGCGGGTGACGTCGGCCGAACCGAGGTCGAACACTTGGAGGAGTGCCAGGATGCTGGCACAGAACGCCGTGCCCATGAACAGCAACACGCGCACGAGCTCGACCGGTACGCCGGCGTTGCGAGCCGCCTCGGGGTTGCCGCCCACGGCGAAGATCCAGTTCCCGAAGGGCGTGCGCAGCAGCAGGTAGGCGGCCAGCAGCGTCAGGCCCAGCCACCACCACACCGAGGCCGGCAGGCCCAGCCACTCGAAGCTGAACATGCGGCCGAAGACCGTCTCCTGCAGCACCGCACGCGCGTCGGCGCCGGTCACCACGCCGTCGACGGTTCCGATGAAGGCGCGCACGGAGACCTGGGTGGAGCCGGTGACGGCGCGGGTGATGCCGAGGGTGAGGCCGCGCAAGATGAACAGGAACGCCAGCGTGACGATGAACGACGGCAGCCCCGTGCGGTTGACGATGGTGCCGTTGACGAAGCCGACGCCCGCGGCGAACAGGAAGACCACCACGAGCGCGAGGGGGATCGGCCATCCGAAGACGACCACCGGCAGCAGGAACAGCATGCCTGCGGCGGCGATCATCGAACCCACCGAGAGGTCGAACTGGCCGCCGATCATCAGCAGCGTCGCACCCAAGCCGATGATCCCGAGCTGCGCCGAGACCTCCAGCCAGGAGCGGATCCCGCGCGACGCCAGGAAGCCCTTGTCGCCCGCGACGATGGAGAAGAACACGAAGATGATGATGGCGCCGGCCACGGCACCGGTCTCGGGGCGCGACAGGAAACGCCGGAGCCGGCCGACCTGCCTGAGGCGCTCGTCGCGAGGCTTGCGGGGTGCTGCCACGGGTTCGCTCGCCGCTCAGCACGCCGCGCGGAGGCGGCGCTTGGCCACCCCCGCGCGGCGCGGCCGAGACCTCAGCGGATACCGCGCGCCGAGAGCGCGATCACTTGAGCAGCCGTCTCCGGCGTCACGAAGCCGGGACCCGTCAGGATCACCTCGTTACCCGGGAGCATGCCGTACTGGACGTAGTTCACGGCGGTGATGACGCCCAGGTACCCTTGCAACCACTGCTGCTGGTCGATCAGGAACGAGACGTCGCCCTCGACCGCCCCCTGCAACAGGTCGGGCGCCAGGTCGAACGTGCCGAACACGATCTCACCGGCGCGGCCGACCTCGCGCAGTGCATCGAGCGTCGGGATGCCGCCGACCGGACCGGTCGCGAGCACCGCGTCGATCGTCTCGTCGCGCATGGCGGCGATCACGGCGTTGCGCACCTCGATCGGGTCGGTACCGACCGCCAAGACCTCGACCGGGCCCCCGAGGCCGTCGGCGAAGCCCTCGCAACGGAGGTCGAGCGCCACGTTGCCGACCTCGTGGTTGACGCACAAGCCGCTCGTGGCACCGAGCCGCTGCGCCTGCTGGCCGCCGCCGAGGCCCGCCTCGTACTCGGTCTGGCCCACGTGACGGATCACGCCGAGCTCCTGGAACACGTCGGACCCGGAGTTGATGGAGAAGACCGCGATCCCGGCCGCCACGGCGGACTCGATCGCCTCACCGAGCGCGACGGAGTCGGGAATCGAGATCACCAGCGCGTCGGGGGCCGAGGCGACGGCGGCGTTGATCAACTGCGCCATCTGCGGCATGTCGAAGGTGTCAGGAGCACGGTACTCGACCGTGACGCCGGTGTCGGCTTCGGCCTGATCGACGCCGTTCTTGACGACCGACCAGAAGGGATCGGCCGCGGAGCCGTGGGTGACGACCACGATGCGGATCTCCCCGCGCGCCGGCGCCTCCTGGGTGAGGCCGAAGGGCAGCGCGGTGGCGACGAGCAGTGCGAGGATGACGAAGACGGAGCGTAGCAGCATGCCTACACCTACCTCCTTGCACCCGGTGCGAACGCCGGGAGACGGGACGCGGCGGCCTCCGTTCGCATGAGGCTCGAACGGGTGGCTACCAGGCCAGACTTCGACTACCCCCGCATTGTCCTGCCGAGCAGCGCTCCTGTCAACCGCGACCCTGCGCGTCGTGCCGCGCGCCGCGCGACGCGACCGGCGCGCTACGCTGGCGAGACGCCGCCGCGCCGCTGCGCCTCCACGCCGCGCCGAGCAGCAGACCCACCAAGGAGCCCACCATGCCGCACGTTCCGAGCAGCGACGCCGCGCGAGCGCGCGCGATCAAGCGCCACGTGTGGCCGGCGCGGCAGCGCTTCGTGGCCACCTGCGCCCTGGGCGTGGAGCCGCTGCTGACAGACGAGTTGCGCACCCTCGACGGGGTCGAGGCGATCGTCACGCGCCCCGGCGGCGCGCTCTTCGAGGCGCCGTTCGACACGCTCTACGCCGCCCTGCTACGGCTCCGCCTGGCCGAGTCGCTGCGCGTGTCGTTGGTCACGAGCGCCGCCGCGAGCAGCTTCCCGATGCTGTTCGACCAGCTGACGCGAGCGCGCTGGGCGCTGTGGCTGCCGCGACGCTGCGCGCTCACCGTCCGCGTGGTGAGTCGCGCCTCACGGCTGCGCGACCGGGAGGGACTCGAGCACGCGCTGCGCGGCGCCCTGCGCCAACACGGGCTCGATCCCGATGCCGCCGAGGCGGCCCCAATGACGCTGCATCTACGGCTGGAGTCCGATCGCGCCTCGGTCTCGCTCGACCTGGGTGGCGCGCTCTATCGCCGCAGTGGCGACAAGTGGGTCTCGCGCACCACCATCCGCGAGACCACGGCCGCGGCGCTCGTGACCGCGGCGCTGAACCACGCTGCCGACCGTGCCCAGGCCCGTCCGGATGACGCGGCTGCCGCGCGCGCCAGCGCGGCGCCCGATCTCGTGTTCGACCCGTTCTGCGGCTCCGGCACGCTGCTCGCCGAGGCGCTCGAGTTGGAGCTCGGGCTGGCGCCGGGACGCCGGCGCCAGCCCCCCTTCGCCGCCTCGCCGGCCTGGAGGCAGGAGCGCTTCCGGCACGCGTTGCGGCAACACGCCTCGGTCCCCGACGCCGCGCCGCGGGCGCGCCACCTGGGCAGCGATGCCGACGCCGAGACCATCACCATCGCCCGGCGCAACCTCGGCGCAGCAGGGCTGGCGCAGCACGTGCAGCTCGAGGTGGCTCGCGCCCAGGCGCTCGACTTCGCGGCGCTGAAGCGTGCCCACGCGGCCGAGCGCCCACTGCTGCTCTCCAACCCACCCTACGGCAGGGCCGCCACGGCCATCGGCGCACCGCCCGACGAGCTCCTGCGCGACGTGCTGAGCCACGCGCACGGATGGCGCTTCGCGCTGCTCTTCCCCGACCCCGACGCCTTGGCCCGGCACGCCCGCATCGAGGTCGAACGGCGCCTGCCGGTGGTGACGGGCGGGCTGCGCATCGCCTTGGTGCTGGGCTCGGTTCGCGGCTGAGGCGTCCGCCGGCTGCGACGAGGGCCGCGGCTCGGAGGCGCGCTACGATGCCCGCGTGAGGCCGCGCGAGCAGGCCTCCGCCACGGTCCGTGGCCGCCTGGCGACGGCAGCGACCGAGCGGGGGGCGCCGCCGCAGGCGGGAGGCAGGCATGCGCTTCGCCAAGTACCACGCGCTCGGTAACGCCTACCTCGTCCTGGCCACGGCATCCCCACCCGCGCCGGCGCTCGTCGAGCGGCTCTGCCATCGGCGCCTCGGCATCGGCGCCGATGGCGTGTTGCACCTCGTTCAGGGGACGGCGAGCGAACCCGCCCGCCTGCGCGTGTTCAACCCCGACGGCTCCGAGGCCCAGACGAGCGGCAACGGCGTGCGTATCGCTGCGCGCTGGCTGTGGGATCGCGATCCCGAGCGAAACACGACCATCGTGGTCCGCACCGCGGCCCGGTCGTACCGCTGCCAGGTCGCCGAGGACGGCGGCTCCGTCGAGGTGGCCATGGGGCGCGCCTCCTTCCGCAGCGTCGATCTCCCGATGAGCGGGAGCGCACGGGAAGTGGTGGGCGAGCCGCTCGCGCTGGCCGGCGTCGTGCTGCACCTGACGGCGGTGTCGCTGGGCAACCCGCACGCGGTGATCCACACCAGCACCCCCGCCGAGGCGGTGATCGGTCGCTGGGGCCCGCTGCTCGAGCATCACCACTGGTTCCCGCAGCGCACCAACGTGCAGGTCGTCAACGTGATCGACCCGAGCACCCTGCAGGTGGCCGTCTGGGAGCGCGGCGCGGGGCTGACGGCCACGTCCGGCAGCAGCGCAGCGGCGGCTGCAGCGGCCAGTCGGCGTCTCGGCCTGTGCGCCGCACGCGTGGCGGTGCGGATGCCGGGCGGTGTGCTCGACGTCGTCGTGGACGAGGCATACGAGGTAGCGGTGCAGGGCGCGGTGCGGCGCGTGGCCGAGGGCGCGCTGGCGCAGGAGTGGCTGGCGTCCGCGACGTGACGCGCCCGCAGCCCCTGGAGCCACGGCGCGCTCAGGGGAGACGGACCGGTCGCCCCTCCCGCGCCGAGCGGTAGATCGCCTCCACGAGCGCCACCGAGCGCAGCCCCTCGCGCCCGTCGACCTGCGGTGGCCGGTCCTCCTGGATGGCGCGCACGAAGTCCTCGAGCTGGCGCCGGTGGTTCTCGAACGACATCGCCATGGGATCGGCGAACGTGCCCGAGACGTGGCCCTCGGTGGAGCGCAGCACGGCCGCGCGCTCCTCGTCGGAGACGTCGGGCACTTCCCAGCTGACGATCTCGTCGTCGCGGATGCTGACCGAGCCCGCGCTGCCGTGGATGTCGAGCAGCTTGGGCCGGCCGGGGAAGAGCGAGGTGGCGGCGGTGAAGGTGCCGAGCGCGCCGTTGCGATAGCGCAGCACGGCCACGAGCGTGTCCTCCACCTCGAGTCGCTCGTGGTTCAAGGTGGCCGCATAGGCGAACACCTCGTCGACCGGGCCCATGAGCCACAGCAGCAAGTCGAGCTGGTGGATGCCCTGGTTCATCAGCGCGCCGCCACCGTCGAGCGCCCAGGTCCCGCGCCAGTCCGCCGAGTCGTAGTACGCCTGCGAGCGGTACCACTTGACGTAGCCGTCGGCCTGCAGCAGCCGGCCGAGCCGCCCGGCGTCGACGGCCTGCTTGAGGCGCTGGTGCGCGTCGGAGAACCGTCCCATGAAGATCGTGGCGAGCTTGACGCCATGGTCCGCGGCCGCGTCGACGATCGCCTGGGCCCGCTCGCTGGTGATCTCGAGCGGCTTCTCCACGACCACGTGACGGCCGGCCGCGGCAGCGGCCACCGCGCTCTCGAGGTGCACGCCGCTCGGCGTGCAGACCGAGACGGCCCGTACCTGCTCGTCGGCGAGCACCGCCTCGAGGTCCGGATACAGCGCCAGGCCGTAGCGCTCCGCGAAGCCTCGGGCCTGCGCCGGCGTGCTGCCGGTCACCCCCACGACGAAGGCGTCGTCGAGCTGCCCGATCGCCTCCACGTGCGCCTGGGCGATGTTGCCGGTTCCCACGATGGCGAAGCCGATTCGGCGCATCGGTGCCTCAGGCCCCGCTGCCGGTCGTACCGGGATCGGCCAACGTCTCGTCGATCAGCGACCGGGCGGCCTCGACGGCCAGGCGCGTCGCCTCCTCGAGCGCCATGCCCTCGGGCCGGTAGTGCGGCTCGAGCACGAGCGCACCGCCATAACCGTCTCGTACGAGCTGACGGAGCTGACCACCGTAGTCGACCGCCCCCATGCCGAGCGGCACGAAGGTCGCCGTGCCGTGCTCGTCGACCAGTGCGTCCTTGAGGTGGACGTGGGCGACGCGGCCCGGATCCAAGGCTGCGTAGCCGTCGGGGAACGGGTTCGCCTCGCCCGCCGCGAGCGCGTTGCCCGGATCCCAGAGCAGCGCGATGGCATCGAGCTGCTCCTCGGCGACGCTGCGCAGGACCGTGTCGAGCGCGCCGAGCTGCCAGCCCGTCCCGACGCTGCAGACGCCTTCGTTCTCCACGACCAGCAGCCGCCCGGCCGCGAGGGCCCGCTCGGCGGCCTGCTGGAGCTTGTTGGCGATGCTCAAGGCGAGATCGCCGTGCCACGGTTCGCGCCAGAAGGTGAACACCCGCACCATGCGCGTGTCGAAGAAGTCGCACAGCGCCAGTGACCGGTCGAGCAGCGCCAGCTGCTCCTCGAAGCGCTCGGACCCCTCGAGTGCGAAGTCGGCGTCGACCACCTTGGCTTCGCCGCTGAGCGGCGACTTGAACACCGGCGACGCGATCGCGCTGACGGCGAGCCCATGGTCGCGCACGATGTCGCGCGCACGGCCGAGCTCCGCGTCGCTGAGCTCCAGGATGTTCTTGCCCCAGAGCGTGCGCAGCTCCACGAGCGACATCCCCCAATCACGGATCAGGTCGCAACTCCGTTCGAGATCGTCGCCGACCTCGTCGCTGATGATGCCGAGTTCGAGCATGGTGGGCTCCTCCATCAGGGTCGTTCGAGCGTGGCGGCTGGGCCGAGGTGCTCCTCGATCGCCTCCAGGATGCCACGCAGGTAGCCGATCGAGCGTGCTGCGGCGGCCTCGCCGTCGGGAAGGTAGACGAACGGCTCCACCGCGACGACGCCGCCGTAGCCATGACGAACGAGGCTCGCGAGGACGTCGGCGAAGCGATCGTCGCCCTGGCCCGGCGCGAGTTTGGCGCGGTCGTTCACGTGCACGTGACGCACCATGCCACTCGGGAGCCAGCGCTCCAGCACGCCGGCGACCGGCTCCGCCTCGGCCAACGCGGCCGCGCGCGTGTCGACCATGGTGCGCAGCGCCGAGCTACCGACGCGCGCGACGATCGCGGCGGCCTCCCCGACCGTGTTGATGAAGTCGGTCTCCTCGCGCGACAGCGGCTCGATGCAATAGGTGATGCCCGCCGGCTCGGCGTGCGCGGCGAGCGCCGCGAAGCTCTCCTCGCCGCGCGCCCGGCTGCCGCTGGCATCGGCCGGGTCGATGGTGCGCTGGTTCGGCGACCCGTGGACCATGACTTCCCCGCCCAGCGCGGCGCACACGTCGATGAGTCGTCTGGCGAAGTCGATGGTCGCCTGCCGGACCTTGGCGTCCGCCGTGGTGATCGAGAGCCCGGGCGGCGCGACGAGCAGCCAGTGCATGCTCGAGATCGCGATACCGGCATCCGTCGCGGCGCGCCGCAGCGCGCTGGTCTCGGCCTCGCCCAGGAGGTGCGGCTCTTCACCGAGCGTGAACGGCGCGAGCTCCAGGGCATCGAAGCCGACCGCGGCGGCGAAGGCGCACTGCTCGGGAAAGCTCAGGTGCGCCACGACCTCGTTGCACAGCGCGATCTTCATGATCCCGCCTCGCCTTCGTCGGAGCGCCCCCTGATCCGCCGCCATGCCTTGGCGAGGGCCCTCGTGAAGGTCTCGCTGCCGAACAGGAAGGTCAGCACGATCATGGCCCAGAGCACGACGCTGATGGGGCGGGTGAAGAAGGGCATCAGGGCGCCATCGGAGAGCACCAGCCCGCGGCGCAGGTTGAGATCCAAGATCGGCCCTAGCACGACCCCGAGGACGAGGGGTGCGAGCGGGAACTGCAGCTCGCGCAGGAGGAGCCCGACGACGCCGAACCCCAGCATCACCCAGATGTCGAACGTGCGGCTGGCGATGGCGTACGAGCCGATCGTGCAGAGGACGAAGATGACCGGTATGAGCCGCACCGGCGGGACACGGATGACGTACAAGAGCGGCTTCGTGAGCAGCATGCCGTAGAAGAGGATGGACAGGCTCGCGAACAGGATCATCGCGGTGACCTGGAAGATGAACTGCGGCGCCTCGATCATGATGAGCGGACCGGGCCGCACGCCGTGGATGAACAGGGCGGCGAGCAGCACCGCTGCCGGCGCCGAGCCGGGGATGGCAAGCGTCAGCACGGGGATGATCGCGCCGGGCACCGCGGCGCTGTTGCCGGTCTCGGCGCTGAGCAGCCCCTCGATCGAGCCCTTGCCGTACTCCTCCTTGTGCTTGCTCGCATTGCGGCTCAGCGCGTACGAGA
>SLRS01000178.1 GCA_007130855.1 Trueperaceae bacterium
AGGAGACGAGGACGGCGCCCGCCGCGGCGTCGACCGATCGCGGACCTCTTCTGCCAGGACGGCGCCAACGACGCCCGGTCCTGGCGGGACGGCGCGATGACGGCCGTCGCGTCGTATGCTCGGACGATCTGAGGAGAGCGCATGACCTTCGAGAAGCGCACGCTCATCAAGGCCGAGCTGGGTTATGCGGTGGCCACCCTGACGATTGCCGGAGCGCGTCGCGTGATCGCTGCGAGCGAGTCGACCGGCCCGGCGGTCGTCTTCGACGGGCCGTCGTTCACGCCACGGGTGCTCGCTGCCGCTCCGGGCGGGACGATGGGTTTCGCCGAGATCCCGGGGCGCGATGACGCTCTGCTGGCCATCACTCGCTTCTACCCGGTCTTCAGGGCCGAAGGCGCCGGTATCGATCTCTACCTCGCCCCAGACGGCTTGTCGGAGCCCTGGGATGGACAGCGGGTCATCGATCTCCCGTTCGTCCACCGAATGGCTTCGGTCTCGACGCCGGCCGGTGACTTCCTGGTGGCGGCGACCGTCTGCGGCGGCAAGGCGTTCCGCGAAGACTGGTCGAAGCCCGGTGCCGTGGTCGCATTCCGCATCCCAGAGGACCTCACCGGCCGTTGGAGACCGGAGCCTATCCTGGAGGGCATCCACCGCAATCACGGCATGGCCATTGCGACCCTGGCCGGCGCTCGAAGCCTGCTCATCTCGGGCACCGAGGGCGTGTTCGCGCTCTCGCTCCCCGGCGAGACGTCGGTGGACGGCACCGTGATCCCTCCCTGGTCGCCGACGCGGATCCTCGACCACGAAGTGAGCGAAGTGGGCTTGCACGACTTCGACGGGGACGGGACGCCCGAGCTCGCGGTCATCGAGCCGTTCCACGGCAATCGCTTCGCGATCTACAAGGAAGGAGCCGCGGGCTGGTCGCGCGTCTTCGAAGCCGAACTCGCGTTCGGCCATGGGCTGTCGGTCGGGAGCTTCGCCGGGAGACCGGTGGCCGTGGTCGGGAACCGCGCTGGCTCGAAGGACCTGCTCTGCTTCGGCGTCACCGGGACCGCGCCGCTCGAGATGGAACGGATGACGGTCGACGCGGGCGCAGGCACCGCAGGGACCGCGATGGTATCGACCGCCGACGGCGACGGCTTCGTCGCCTCGAACCCGGAGTTCGCCGAGTATGCGCTCTACCTGGCGCGTACGTGACGGCGTCCGGATGACTGGGAGGATCGGCGTGAAGGTCGGGTTCATCGGACTGGGCGTCATGGGCGGACACATGGCCCGGCACCTGGCTGGGCGCTACGGCGTCACCGTCTTCGACGTCGACGCAGCGAAGATCGCGACGCTCGAGGCCGCGGTGCCCGCGGGCGATGGGGCCTCGTCGGGGACGCGGCCGCCAACCGGCGCTCGGGGCGCGGCGAGCGTGGCTGCCGTCGGCGCAGCGTGCGAGCTGGTCCTGCTGTCGCTGCCGTCTTCCGAGATCGTCGAGCGTGTGGTGACCGGTGACGGCGGGCTCGTCTCACACATGGCCTCAGGCGGTGCGGTCATCGACATGAGCACGACCGAGCCCTTGGTCTCGAAGCGGATCGCGGCGACGCTCGCCGAGCGCGGCATCGGCTTCCTCGACGCGCCGGTCTCCGGCGGCGAGGGCGGGGCGCAGGCGGCGAAGCTCTCGATCATGGTCGGTGGCCCAGCGGAGTTCTTCGACCGCTACCAGCCGGTGCTCGAGGTGCTGGGCGCGTCGGTCGTGCGCGTCGGTGAGGTGGGCGCGGGCGGGGTTGCGAAGCTCGTGAACAACATGATCGTAGGCGCCGAGTTCGCGGTGATCGCCGAGAGCTTCGCCCTCGGCCGCAAGATGGGACTCGACCTGGAGCAGCTCTACCAGGCGATCCGCGGGGGCTGGGCCGCGTCGGCCGTCCTCGACGTCGCGGCGTCGGGGATCATCGCGCGGGACTTCACTCCCGGCGGCAGCGTCGACCTCCACTTCAAGGACCTCGGCTACGCGCTGAAGCTCGCGCGCAACGAGAACGTCCCCACGCCGATGACCGCCGTGGTCGACGAGATCTTCAAGGTCGCCCGCGCCTCGGGCCGCGGCGCACAGGCGCAGCAGGTGATCATCGAGCTCTGGGAGGACCTGCTGGGGCTGGAGTAGCGCGCGCGTCGGCCGGATGCACTTTGGTCATCGTCGTCGCGCGCGTTCCGTGCCGTGGGCTCGAAGGCTCCGGCGATCTCGTCGAGCGTGCCGCTTCGTCGCGAGCGCGAGGTGCCCGTTCATCCGAGGAGGACGGCCCAGATGACGAATTGACCGAGGAAGTTGAGGATCATGTGCGAAACGACCGCGCCGCGGATCGAACCCGAGCTCCGCGTGACCCAGCCCCACGTGGGATCCGCGGCCTCGAGGGGAGGCCGGCGTTGCTGTCGGGCTGCGTGAGGCCTGGAGCTCCCGTGGCACCGCTGCACCATCAGCGCTGTGCCCACCCGTCGAGCCCACGCTGAAGGTGCCACGCCGCAACGAAGCGCCCGGGCATCCGGCCAGCCTGCCGTGGCAGCGCCGTGCGCTCGCGGCGCCGGCGGGCGGGCTGGTCGACGCGCGAGCGGGCCCTTGGAGGGCACGAGATGGTCGAGTGGTCGGAGGCATTCGCGGCGCCGATGCCGACGCCCGTCGAGGCAGTGACATCGTCTGACCTCGCTTGCCATCTCGGCTAGGGTGTGGTCGAGGAGATCCTCGTGACCCAGATCACCGCGCGCCTCCCTGACGAACTCGTGGCCGCGTCGGACGCGGCCGCTTCGCAGCTGCGCCGGTCGCGTGCGGATGTGGTTCGGCAGGCCATCGAACACTACTTGGATGACGTCGAGGACGTCGCGGCCGCTGTCCAGGCACTGCAGGATCCGGCCGATCCGGTGCTGGATTGGGACAGCGTCCGACGAACCCGCACGTGGGCACGGTTCTCAAGGGTGAGCTCGACGGCCTGAGGCGTGTGTGGGTGGGTGCCTATCGCATCGTGTTCGAAGTGCGCAACCGCGAGCTCCTCGTGTTGGTCGTCCGTGTGGGCCATCGGAGCAGCGTGTACCGGCATTGACGACGGCCCTCTGGCCGCGATCGTCCGGGGACGTCGGGCCGCCGGCTCGTGTTCCGCCACCACCGAGCGTGACGTTTGCCCAACTGCAGGCAGGCATCGAGCCGTTGATGGCTCGATCGCTGCGTGCAGTCGCACTCGTGGCGGCCGACATCGCGGTGGTGTAGACGGGCACCCTCCTCGCGTCACGGACGGCCTGCGCGCTGAAGCGAGACCAGATCAGCATCGATCCCGTCGTCGCTGTGGCAGCCCGCACGTGCGTCCGGAGCCGCCGTCACCCGGACCGTTGCCGCACGCCGCCAACGCTCATCGCGGCTGCCCGTCAGCGTCCCGCGAGGCGCGCTCGATGGCGTAGCGCGGCGGCCTCTTTGGCCTTCGCTTCGAGCATCAGGTCGATGGGCCGGTCGCCTCCGACGTCGGTGAGGACCGCCAGGGTGAGGTCGAGATCGGCGTCGTGGACGTGGTCGGCATGGGCCTTCTCGCCTGGGGCGCGGGCGCTGGAGACGTGCGCTTTCGGCACCCGGCCGCCCCAACTGGCGAGTGTGCGCCCGAGGAGCTCGGGGAGGTCGTCGCGCCAGTCGGGGCGGCGGTGGAGGCAGCGCTGGTGGTGGATGTCGAACACGGCCGGCAGGTTGAGCGCGCCCGCCACCTCGAGGGCGTCGTCGAGGTCGAAGATGGTGTCGTCGTGTTCGAAGGTGAGGCGGGCGAGGGCTCGGTCGGAGAGTCGCTTCGCGGCCCCCACCGCGCGCTCCTTCGCGGCCTCGCGATCGCCGTAAGCGCCGCCGATGTGGAGGGTGATGGTGCCGGCTTCGCCGGCCACCGCGTCGAGGACCTGGGCGTGGTACTCGAGTTCGGCCAGGGCGTTCTCGACCACGTTCGCCTTGACGGCGTTGAGGACCGTGTACTGCCCCGGGTGCATCGAGAGACGCAGGTCGTGTTCGGCGGCGTACGCCGCGATGCGCTCGAGCGGCGCCGCGAAGCGCTCGCGCCAGTCGATGGCGAAGTCGGGGTGGGAGGCGAAGGGGATGAGGCTCGAGGCGATGCGGAAGAAGCGGATGTCGTGGGCGACGTTCCACTTGAGGATCGCGTCGAGGTCGGCCAGGTTGGCGGCGATCGCCGCGGTGAGGCGCTCCTCGTTCGCGAGGTTGGCGAGGCGGAGAGTGCGTCCGGTCGTCAGGCCGAGCGAGAGGTTCTGGCCGACGTAGCCGAGGTGGCGCAGGCGCATGGGGGCAGGCTACGGGGGATCGGGCCGCGGCACCGGGTGCGTGCACACTGGGCTGCGGCGAGGTTTTCGGGCCTCGCCGCCCCGGTCCTGACGCAAGCCCTTGCCCGTTGGAGCTTTCGTCGGCGAAACGTCTGAGGTGGTCGGCATCGTGTCGGTGATCGGCCGACTCGGCCGGTGAGCGCGCGCGAGTTCGTGCTATCGTTCACGTACGTCACCGCGCCGTCCCTGTGTGCCGGTCTTCGCGATCCGGCGCGGCCTGGTCGGAAGGAGCGCTTCATGGGGAGCATCTCTCCCGTCGCGGTCCTCGCCTCCGCCGTGCTCGACACGTGGCCCGAGCTTGGCCACCGGCACGGCGTGACAGGACGCGCGGGATCCATCGGACGCTGAAGCGAGTCGATCATGGGCACCACGGAGCCCGGGTACGACTTGGGCGCCTCGCGCCGCGCCCGGCGGAGCACCACGATCTCAGCGCGGCCCATGGCGCCGCGGTGGTTGGGACGTCTGTGCTCGACGGCGCATGGCCACAGGTTCGCGGCGGAGCCGCATCACCCAGTCGCTGCGCTTGCGGGACAGGTGGTCAGCCCGAGGCGGACCGAGCCGGCCGGCTGCGTCGCCGCTGCCGCCGGCCCTCGAGGCGACGAGGTACGCAATGGCGGTCGTGTTCGCGGCCAGATCTGGAGGCGCCGAACTCGGCGCAGGTGCATGCCGGGCCGCCGGGAGGAGGTAGGCATGCTGTGGGTAAGCGCGCGACGGTTCGTTCGTGGCTCGTTCCTCCCCGCCGTCGTCGCCCTCGGTCTGGCCCTGTCCCCGGCTCAGGGCCAGGCGGCGCATCGGACAGCGATCACGCTCGAGCCGTCGACCGTGGGTGGCGCCGCTCCAGGCGTCCATTCGTACGTTGGCACGATCACCGGCCACGGCGGTACCTACCCGTTCACGGCCGCGTCACGAGACGGTAAGGAGCCGGCCGGCCAGTTCGAGAGCGGCGGCCACACCTTCGCCCTCACCGCCATCCTGTCCGCCGATGCGCTCAGCCTGACCACGGGCGGCGTCGGCTACCTACTGGCGCGGGTGAGCGACGGGCGCCACCGCCCTGTCGATCCGGAGGAGCTGGGGCAGGCAGGGCCGTGCGAGACGCCCGCCGACCAGCTTCCGCGCCGCATCCCGACCTACGTCGAGTCGTTCGAGGCGACCGACGTCGAGCAGGTGCTCGGCGGGATCCTCAGCGTGGGTGCGGATGGTGACGGCCCCTGGACGGCGCGCCTCACCGGGGCGAGCTACCAGCGCCTCAACACGTCCAACCCCACTGCCGTTCGCTTCTGCTATCTCCTGGCGCTGCCGGGTGAGCCCGAGCTCGGACTGACGCACGGGACCACGACGCTGGATCTCAGCATCCAGGCCGAGTCCGTCTTCGCCGGGGCCGGCATCCTGTTCGGGTTCGAGCCGACGACGCGTCATCACCACGCGCTGGTCCTGACCCAAGGCGGTTACGACCTCTACCGGCGTGCCGCCGACGGCCTGCAGGCCAGGCTTTCGGTGAAGTGCGGGACAGCCAGCGTCGGCGCCAGCAACCACGCTTCGAAGGGGAGGTAACTCGTGAGAAGTCTCAGGTCCACGCTCGTCTGCGCTGGGCTCTGCCTCGTTGCGCTCTCGTTGGGCAGCTACGCCCACGCGTTGTCGTTCGACTGGAGGCCCGGCGACTCGGGATCCGGCTGGGTCGGCACCGCCCACGGTGCCGGCGCGAGGTCGGCGCAACAGGAGTACGTGCGCGCCATGCACGTGCTGGCCGAGATCTTCGACGAAGCGCCGACGTTCTGGGGCGTGGTGAGCGACCGGAACGACACCATCGCTCAGATGCCGTTCCTCGGCGTGTGGCGCGGCACACGCATCGCCGGTCTCGCCGTCGCGTCGGTACGAGGGGGACAGAGCACGATCGGCGTCGCCTTCGACGACGCCTCGCGGGCTCCCCTCACGATGGACGGGCTGGTTCGACAGCTCGGGCAGGACGTGCCGTTGATCGCCCCGCCGGAGGCGTTGCAGCCGGAGGTCTGGGAGCGCCACAGGTTCGTCGACGGAACCGGGCACGTGAGCGTGCCGCGGGGCTGGAGTCTGCAGTTCGCGCGGGAGGGTCGGGTCCAGGTGGCGGGACCGAGCGGCGAGAACGTGACGCTGTCGTGGTACCAGACCCCGTGGCTACCGGAATGGACGACGCAGTGGACTCGACCGGGGCCAGGCACCATCGTCGCTCCCTATCAGGATCCGCTCACCGCCATACACACGGTCTGGCCGACGGCGGTCAGCTGGACCGGGAAAGCGATGACGGTCGGCAGCGTACTCTGGCACACCAACAACCCCTCCCAGCGCGGCGAGCTCAGTGCGTCGATGCTGTGGGAGGAGACCTGGGAGGGCCGCCCGTACCTCGCCTACGGCTACGTCCACACGTTCAACCTCGGCATCCAATGGCTGTTCTACATCGACTCGGTCCGGGCACCCACCGAGGTCTTCGCCGAGTCCTTCCCGACCATGATGGACATCTGGAGCAGCTGGACGATCGAGCCCGAGGTCTACTGGCAGCGGATGCAGAGTGCCATGAGGAACATGGCCGAGGCCAGCGACATCCTCTACGAGACCATGCGTGACACCTCGAGACGCCGTGAGGCTCGGATGTACGACTGGTCGGAGGCCTACCGCGGCAGCGCCATCGTTCGCGACGCCAGAACGGGGGAGGAGATGCCGGCCAACTTGGCCTTCGTGCAGGAGACGGTCGACGGCCTGAACCAGGCTGCAGGTTCCGCAGTCTACGAGTACGTGCCTCTGCGCGAGTGGTGGCAGGGCCGCTGATCGGCGAGACCGACGCGCGATGCGGTCGAGCGGCGGCGTTGCTCGGGCCAGCCTGCCGCGCCTCGCCAGCGAGGGAGCCACTGCCGCAGCCTCGTTGCCGCTCGAGGAAGGCGTACCGATGAACCGCATGGGTCTGAGCCGAGATCAGCGGCAGGTTCACGGGCGCCGAGGTCCGGATCGCCGTCAGGGGGAGTGCCACGAGTCAGATGGGCGTCTGCGGGACCTTCCGCTTCACCGCAGACTTCACCGCGGCGCGTCGCTGAGCGGCGGCCGCAGGGGAAGGAAAGAGCAGACGCAGGAGCGAAGCGCTCCCAGCGTTCCGCGACTCACCAGCGTGGGACACGGCGCCCGACCGCCGCCGCGACGAAGGGAGCCACATCCGATGCCGCCATCGCTTCGAGGCGACCCTGGACGCCGACACCCTGAGTACCCAGACCTTCGTCACCGGCGGCGCGAGCTACGTCCTCGACCGGCAGATCTTCGACGACGGTCGGATGCTGGAGTACGAGTGCCGCCGACACGAGTTTCGGTTCGTCTACCCCAGCACCTGGACCGTCGCAGAGGAGCTGGACCAGGTCGCCTTCACGCCTCCAGGCGCCGAGGAGGTGAGCTTCGTCGTCTACGCCCCGCTGCTGGCGACGCAGGCCGGGGCAGACGACCGTTCCCTGCTCGAGGCACCGCTCGATCAGGTTGCCGAGATGGCGATCGCGGGACTGCAGCAAGAGCTCGCCTCCTTCCGGCTGCTGGAGAGGACGGGCGTGATAGGCCTGTTCGCGCCCGCGACGATGATCCGGTCCAGCGCCGTCGACCCGGACACGCGGCAGGAGATGGTCGCCACCCTGGTGATCCTCCGGACCCAGCATGCGATGTACTCGTTCGCCTATGGCGCGCCGCCTGCGAGCTACTCCAGATACCAGCCGGAGTTCGAGCGGATGCTGCGGTCGTTCGGTGTGGCCCGCGACTCGCATCGATCTCGCGCTCTTCGACCCCCACAGTGGCGCAGCCAACTCGCCGACATGCTCCACGGTGCGTGGATCGCCAGCCAGCAGCGTCAGGATCGGATCCACGACGCCTACAGCCAGTACA
>SLRS01000175.1 GCA_007130855.1 Trueperaceae bacterium
CCCAGGAGCGCCTCTGGCCGCTTTCGCTCGACAGCGTCAACGCCGCGGCGCTCGCGGGCATGGTGGGCGGCCTGCCCCTCGCCCTCGCAGCAGGGGCGGCGCAGGCGCTCGGCTCGGCCGCGGCGAGGCGCCCGCTGCGGCTCCCCGAACCACTGCTCTACGGCGCCTGGTTCGTGGCACTGGTCCTGATCGCCGGCGGCGTGGGCGAGGCCTGGGGCATCGGACTCGTGGCGGGCCTCAGCGGCAGCGTGGCGGGGGCCGGCGCGTTCGCCTTCCTGGGGGCGCTGTGGTGGTGGCTCGCCGACTGGCGCCGGGGCGACCGCAGGGCCCCCGCCGAGGAGGCCGGATTGCCCCAGGACGACGACGGCGAGCCGGTGGCGATGGGCTTCGGTGACGTCAAGCTGGCCGCGCCGCTCGGCGCGATGCTCGGCTGGGACGGGTTCCTGGTGGGGCTCCTGATCGCGGTGCTGCTCGGTGCCGTGGTCGGGGTGGTGCAGCGGCTCGCGGGCGGCTCGCGCTTCGTCCCCTTCGGTCCCTTCATGGTGGTGGGGGGCTTCGCGGCGCTGGTCGTCGCCGACGCGTTGATCGTGTGGTACCTGGGCCTCCTCGGCGTCTGATACCATTTCAGCCTCATGGACCTGCCTTTGACCACCAGCTTGCGCGGCCGCGACCTGTTGTCGCTGGCCGACCTCACCACCGACGAGTTCCACGCGCTCCTCGACACCGCCCTGGAGCTCAAGCGCCGCTGGCGCGACGGTGATCGGCCGCGGCTGTTGGAGCATCTCACCATCGCGATGATCTTCGAGAAGCAGTCGTTGCGCACCCGCTCGACCTTCGACATCGCCATGTACCAACTCGGCGGCCACTCGGTGCTGCTGTCCCAGAACTACATCGGCTGGGGCGTGCGCGAGACCATCCGCGACGTGGCCCACAACCTCGAGCGCTGGGTCGACGGCATCATGGCCCGGACCTACGGGCACGGCACCCTCACGGAGCTCGCCGAGCATGCCAGCGTGCCGGTCATCAACGGCCTCTCCGACCTGCTGCACCCGTGTCAGCTGCTGGCGGATTACCTGACCCTGAAAGAGACCTTCGGCCGCCTCGACGATCTCACCGTGGCGTTCGTCGGCGACGGCAACAACGTCTGCCACTCGCACGTGCACGCCGCCATGCACGCCGGCGCGCGGCTGCGCATCGCCTGCCCGGAGGGCTTCGACCCGGACGAGGGCGTGCTCGCCGCGGCGCGCTCGCGCGGCGCCGACGTCACGATCGTGCGCGACCCGCGCGCGGCGGCCCGCGGCGCCGACGTGCTCTACACCGACGTGTGGATCTCGATGGGCCAGGAGGAGGAGGCCGAGCGGCGGCGCCAAGCGTTCGCCGACTACACGATCACCCCGGCGTGGTTCGAGGAGCTCTCGCACCGCGGCGTGTTCATGCACGACCTGCCCGCTCACTACGGCGAGGAGTGCACCGAGGAGGCCGTCTACCACGAGCGCTCGGTGGTGTTCGACCAGGCCGAGAATCGGCTCCACGCCCAGAAGGGCGTGCTGGTGCAGCTGCTGGCCGGCGGCTGAGATGGCGCTGCGCGTTGCCGTCCTCGGCGCCAGCGGCTACGGCGGGGCGGGTCTGATCGAGCGCTTGCGCTCGCATCCCGAGGCGCGTCTCGTGGCCGTCGCCTCGCGCCAGTACCTCGGCCGGCCGGTCGACGCCGCCTGGCCCCACCTGGCGGGGCTGGTGCCGCTCTCGTTCGTCGACGCCGACGAGGCGATCGCCGCGGCCGACCTGATCATGTGCGCCACGCCGCACGGCGCCACCGCGCCGCTGGTGCACGCCGCCCGCGCGGCCGGCAAGCGGGTGGTCGATCTCTCCGCCGACTTCAGGCTCGACGCCGAGACCTACGCCACCTGGTACGGACCCCACCCGCACCCCGAACTGCTGTCGGAGGCCGTCTACGGCCTCCCGGAGCTGTACCGCAGCGAACTCGGCGGCGCCGCCATCGTCGCCAGCCCCGGCTGCAACGCCACGGCCGCCACGCTCGCCCTCGCCCCGCTCGCTGCCGACGGCCTGCTCGGCGACGTCGCCACGGTCACCATCGTCACCGGCGCCTCCGGGGCCGGCCGCGCCACCGAGCTGGGCCTGCACTTCGCCGAGCTCAACGAGAACGCCCGCCCCTACAAGGTGGCCGGCAGCCACCGTCACACCGGCGAGATCGAGGCCACGCTCGGCCGGGTCGCGGCGCAGGGCAAGGACGGGCGCAGCCACGGCCCGCGCGAGCGCGTGCGGCTGGCGTTCAACCCGGTGCTGGTCCCCATGACCCGTGGCATCCTCGCCAGCGCGGTCGTGACGCCGCCCGGCGCGGACGAGGACGACGCCTCGCTGCGCGAGCGCTACCGGGCCTTCTACGCCTCCGATCCGTGCGTGCTGGTGCAGTCCGAGCTACCGCAGACGAAGGCGGTCGCGGGCTCCGACCGGGCCGCGATCGCGGTGCGCTGGGACGCGCGCACGCGCAGCGTGGTGGCGCTGTGCGCCATCGACAACCTCGGCAAGGGAGCCGCCGGCCAGGCGCTGCAGGGCATGAACGTCGCGCTCGGCTTCTCCGAGACCGCCGGACTGCGCATGGAAGGACAGTGGCCATGAAGCTACCGCTCGGGTTTCGCAGCGCCGGCATCGCCGCCGGCATCAAGCAGTCCGGCAAGCCCGACCTGGGGCTGATCACCAGCGACGAACCGCTGGTGTGGGCCATGGTCGCCACCGAGAACCTGGTCAAGGCCCCCTGCGTGACCCGCAACCGGGCCCGGCACGCGGCCGACCACCCGGTGCGGGCGCTGGTGGTGAACGCGGGCAATGCCAACTGCGCCAATGGCGAGACCGGCATGTGGAACAACGAGGACTTCGCCGCCATGAGCGCCGGTGCGCTGGGACTCGCGCGGGTGCAGGAGGTGCTCACCGCCTCCACCGGCGTGATCGGCAAGCCGCTGCCCATGGATGCGCTGCGAGCCGGCCTCCCCAAGGCCGTCGCGGCCCTGCACGAGGAGCACGCCGACGACTTCGCCGGTGCGATCCTCACCACCGACCTGGTGACCAAGCAGGTCGAGGCCACGCTCCCTGGCGGAGCACGCGTCGTCGGTATCGCCAAGGGCTCGGGCATGATCCACCCGAACATGGCCACCATGCTCGCCTTCGTGCTCACCGACGCCATCGTGGAGCAGCGGCCGCTGCGTCGGTCGTGGCGCGACGTGGTGAGTCGCACCCTCAACCAGGTCACCGTCGACGGCGACACCTCGCCCAACGACATGGCCTTCGTGTTCGCCAGCGGCCGCATCCCGGCAGACACCGGCGAGTTGCGCTATGCGCTCGGCACCGTCGCCGAGGGGCTGGCTCGCAAGGTCGCCGCCGACGGGGAGGGCGCCACCACGCTCATCACCGTGTCGGTCACCAACGGCCGCTCGCCCGAGGAGGCGAGGCGGGCCGCCCGCAGCGTGGCCGGGAGCAGCCTGGTGAAAGCGGCGGTGCACGGGCGCGACCCGAACTGGGGTCGCGTCCTCTCGGCGATCGGCATGAGCGGCGTAATCGCCGACCTCGACAACGTCACGGTGCGCCTCCAGGGCTTCGACGTGTTCCGTGGCACCTCCAGCCCCTTCGACGAGCCGGCCGTGGCGGCCGCGATGCACGCGCCCGAGGTGCTCATCGAGGTCGACCTGGCCGCGGGCGAGGACGACGCGACGGCCTGGGGTTGCGACCTGAGCGCGGACTACGTCCGTATCAACGCCGAGTACCGGACGTAGGCCGAGCGACGGGGCGTGGCGTAGGCCGAACGACGCGACGTGGCACGACGAGGCGCGGCGCCATCGGCGTCACCGTCGGCGGGAAGCCCCACGGCCCCCCTCGATCTCGCGCGGCCGCCGCGGCCGCCGCGGCCGGCGCTCGCCTACGTATCAACCGCCGTCTCTGCGGATGAAGTCTCGTGTTCGTTCGACGTACTCGTCGGGGTGGGTCGTGTGAGGGATGTGACCGGCGCCCTCGAACCGCACGATCTCGGCGTGGGGCAGCGCAGCGGCGAGCCTCGACACCACGCCGGCATACGTGGGTGGGCTCTCGCTCCCCGTCGTCAGCATCACCGGTTGGCGAAAGCCTCCGAGCCAGGCTGGATCGAAGGCGAACTGCTCCGGATCCGTCGCTTCGTCCAAGAACGTCGGTGCGTTCTCGATCATGGTGGCGCGAAAGGCTGGCGGCAGCTGCGACCAGCTCCCGGGCCCGAGCTCGTGCTCGATGAAGAGCCTGGCGCCGCCCTCGTGGTCGCCGGAAGCGAGGCGGTCTGCTACCAGGGCCGTCACCTCCTCATCCTCCTCGACGAGCGAGACGAGCGCTGGATCGTCGGCGATGACGCCCCACAGCGGTGGCTCGTGGGCGACCACGCCGCGCAGGAGGGGAGCGTGCTCGGCGGCCAGCCGCAACGCGATCGAGGCGCCGAAGGAGTTCGCCAGCACCCAGGCGGGCTCCAGCCCCAACTCGCCTATCAGCGCAGCCAGGTCGGCGACGTCCTCCTCGACGCTTCCCTGCCCGGGCGGCCGCTCGCTGCGGCTGTGGCCGCGACGATCGTAGGTTACGACGTGAAACGACTCGGCCAACCGCGGGGCGACCTCGTCCCAGTCGTGGTGCGAGGTCCAGGAACCATGGGCGAGCACCAGGGGAACGTTTCCCTGGCCGGATCGCTCGTAGTGGATGCGGACTCCATTCACGTTCGCAGTGGCCACGTGCCTCTCGCCTCCCAACGCCTGTGCATCTCCTGGACATGACGCTCGGGCTGCACCCAGACGCCGCAGTGCCCGGCGCCAGGGATCTCGCGCAACGACGCGTCGCCCGCGTGCTCGGCAACGTACTGCGCCGAGTCCGCGAACCACGACCAGGGCGCCCGGGCGTCCGATCCGAGCAGGACCAGCAGCGGCGCCGTCACCTGCCCGAGGACGGACGGATCGGTGGGGCTGTAGCCGTCGTCCTGGCCTGCCTCGATCATCCGGAGCAGCACCGGGACATGCTCGGCAGAGGCCTCGAGCCAGCCCGACTGCTCCAGGGATGCCAACTCCTCTTCGTTCGCCCACTCGGTCATCCAGTCTCGTGCAGCTTCGACCAGCCGGCCAGATTCGTGGTGGGTTCGGTCCGCAGGGCCGAGTTGGTCTTCGATGCGTCGTGCTGGTGTTCTGTCCGTCATGCGTACCTCCAGGGTATGGAGCAGCTGTCGGCCGCCACGGCAATCGCGCTTCCCCGGCTCACCGGCAGCGCGAGGGCAGCGTAGACGGATCCGCGGGAGGCGTCCTGTCGACCTGCTGACATACCGCTGCCTGGAGCCCGAGGCACGGGCCGAGGTGCACGACGACCGGATGGGACTGGCCCTGCACCAGGGCTACGTCGTCGCCGCGGGCCCGCTGGCGGTCGCTGCCGCGGGAAACCGTCAGCGCTTGCGCTGCATGACGTGGATGGCCCGGCCGTGTGCGACCTCGGCGGCCTCCATGATCCCCTCGGAGAGGGTCGGATGGGCGTGCTGCGTCAGGGCCAGGTCCTCGAGGGTGGCGCCCATCTCGAGCGCCAGGGCGGCCTCGGCGACGTGGTCACCGGCGCCCGGGCCGACCATGTGGAAGCCCAGCAGCAGATCGCTCTGCGCGTCGCCGACGAGCTTGATCAGCCCCTCGTTCACGCCCAGCGTCATCGCGCGGCCGAGGCTCGGCAGCTTGAACGTCCCGATGCGGACCTCGAAGCCGGCCTCCTTGGCCTCGGCCTCGGTCATGCCGACGCTGGCCAGCTCGGGACTGGTGTAGATCACCGAGGGCGCCAGGGTGTCGTAGGCCGAGGGCTTGCCCGCCGCGTGCTCGGCCGCCACCAGCCCCTCCTTCATCGCCTTGTGCGCCAGCAGCGGCGCTCGCGCCACGTCGCCGATGGCGTACACGTGTGGCACGTCGGTCCGGAGATGGTCGTCGACGCCGATGAAGCCGCGCTCGTCGACGTGCACGCCGATGCGCTCGAGCCCCAGGTCGTGACCGTTGGGCCGGCGCCCCACCGCCACGAGCAGGCGGTCGACGGTGATGGTGCGTGTGCCGCCGTCCTCGCCGTCGAGCGTGACCTCGATGCCGTCGTCGGTGGCGCGTTGCGACACCGCCTTGGTGCTCGTCAAGATCGTCATGCCACGCTTCTCGAGGCTGCGCCGCAGCTCCTTGGTCACGTCCGGGTCGGCGCTGGGCACGATCTGCGCGAGCATCTCGACCACCGTCACCTCACTGCCCAGGGCGGCGTAGACGTCGGCGAACTCGAGGCCGATGGCGCTCCCACCGAGCGCCATGAAGCGCCGGGGCACCTCGGCCACGAGCAGCGCACCGGTCGAATCGACGATGCGCGCATCGTCGATGTCGAAGCCGGGGATGCTGATGGGGCGTGAGCCGGTGGCGACGATCAGCTTCTCGAAGGTCACGCGCCGGCCAGCGACCTCGATCGCATTCGCCTCCACCACCTCGGCCCGGCCCTCGATGACGTCGACGCCGTTGCCCTTCAGCAGCTGCTTGACGCCGCCGGTGAGCTTCTTGACGATGCCCGACTTCCACTGCTCCACGCGCTTCAGGTCCACCGTCGGCTCGCCGAAGGCGATGCCGAAGTCGTTCGCGTGCTGCCCCTCACGGAGCGCCGCGGCCACGTGCAGCAGGGCCTTGGTGGGGATGCAACCGACGTTGAGGCAGACGCCGCCGAGGGCGTCTTGCTCCACGCAGGCCACCTTCATACCGAGCTGAGCGGCGCGGATGGCGGCGTGATAGCCGCCCGGGCCCGAACCGATGACGACGAGGCCGTAGTCCATGCTGAGGTCCTCCTGCGTGGGCTCACGCGGCGCCCTGGTGACGCTGCCTGACACCCGGTCGCGGCAGTCTACCGCGACCCCTGGGCGCCCGCCGTACCATGGGGCCGTGCCTCAGGCCGTCACCACCATCCCCCATCACGCGCTCACGCGCGCCGCGGTCCCGTCGCTACGGGCCGAGTTCGATGACGTCATCGCCTTCGCCTACACGTACGACGGCTACGCCCGCTACGGCCTCGAGGACTGCGGCGCGTTGGCCAACGCCACGCTGACGGGCTTCCTGGCGGACCGCGCGCTCCCGGACGACCTCGACGTGCTGCGCGCCTGCCTGTTCTTCGAGGCACGCCGTTGGATCGTGCTGGAGCGCGAGCCCGATACCCGCGCGCGGCTGTACGTCGGCGCCTTGCTGGCGGCCATCGAGCAGCGGCTCGACGACCTGCACGAGGGCGCCGAGGCGCTGCCGCTGGCTTGAGCGCCGCCAGCGGTGCGTCGCCTCGCCGCCTGACGGTAGAGCACTACGGCGGTTCTCTTGTGGTAGGGAGCTCGGAGCGCATCTTGCCTGGGTGGCAGGTGCGGTGGCGCACCGACCCGTTGCGGCATGCCGCCGGTATGGGGCAATAGCGGGCAGGGCAGGTGCCCGATCGCGCAGAACAGGTGGCGCCCGCTGCCAGCTCCCACCTCCATGATTGCGACGCCGGGCAGCGAGATTCGCCACGCGAGCGTCCCCTTCCAGCGAGACCAGAGCGCGCGCGGCAGCGCCTTGGCTCGGCTCTGGTCATCGATGAACGCGAAGGCTACGGAGCTCTCGCAGGAGGTCCGCGAGAACTGGCTCCGCTCCTCGCCCGTCAAGCTGGGAGGCTCGCGCACGCCGCGCGCCATCAGGTTGGCGAGCCGCGGGTCGGAGCTCGACCGCGCCTGGACCGCCGCGAGCCGACCCGACGCGGGCGCATCGTCCTGTGAGCGCAAGGCGCGTATCGAGCACTCGCCCGCCAATATCGACGAACGTCAGCTGGCCCTCGGGCCCGGCCCGCGATTGTCATCTGGCGCCCAGTGTCGCCGCTCACACCATGCGAGAGTCCGGCGCAGACGCCCGATGAGGAGGATGTCATGGCCGGAGAGAAGACCATCGCGATCGTTGGTGCGACCGGCGCTCAGGGTGGCGCTCTGGCGCGCGCCGTCCTCGCTGCCGAGGGGCCGTACCGAGTTCGGGCCGTGACGCGCAGGCCGGATTCGGAGGCTGCGCAGCGGCTCGAGTCGAGGGGCGCAGAGGTGGTCCAGGCGGATCTCGATGACGTAGGCAGCCTGGTGCGCGCGTTCGAGGGGGCGCATGGGGCGTTCTGCCTCACCAACTTCTGGGAGCACATGTCGGCCGACAAGGAG
>SLRS01000023.1 GCA_007130855.1 Trueperaceae bacterium
CGCGCCGGCCGGCCCCGCCGCGAGCGCGGCGGTGGCGTGCTCCACCAGCAGCGCGGCCAGGTCGTCGAGCAGGGCCAGCGCCGCGCGCATGGTCGCCGAGCCGAGTCCGGCGCGGGCGCTGGTGAGGCGAACCTCGTGCACCTTGGCCCAGGCATCGGCGACACCGGCGGCGAGCAGCCGGTCGGGCGCGGCGGCGAGCAGGCTCGGATCGAGGGCGCACAGCGCCACGGCCGGACCACCTTCGCGCACCGCGAGGTGTCGACCGTCGGCGTCGTACACCACGACCGTCGCCGCGGTGGCGGCGCAGGTGGCGGGGCTGGTGGGCAGCGCCGCGTACGGCAGGTCGGCCTGGTGCGCGGCGCCCTTGGCGGTGTCGATGACACGACCGCCGCCGACGCCCAGCACCCAGTCGGCGTCCGCTCGCTCCGCCGCGGCCGCGATCGCGTCGATGGCGGCCGGATGGCATGCGCCCTCGTGGAGGACGCCGATCGCCTCCACACCAGCCTCGGCGAGAGCGCCGTCCAACCGCTCGCGAACCAACCGATAGCCGACGGTGCCGTGCACCAGCAGCACCACGAGTGGCCGGCGGTCGGCGGCAGCGGGCGGCGCCGGTGGCGCCGGCTCGCCCAAGCGTCGCGCCAAGGCCTCGACGGCATCGTCGCCGCGGAGCAGCAGCGCGGGAGCGACGCGCAGCCCGCTCACGCGGCCCGGCGCTTCGCGACCGCGACCAGGGCGATCATCTCGTACGCCACGTTGGCGGCCAGCAGTTGCGTGAGCGCACCGACGTCGTAAGGCGGCATCACCTCCACGAGATCGAAGCCCACGAAGTCGAGCCCGGCCAGGCCGCGCAGGAGCTGCAACGCCTGCACCGTGGTGAGGCCACCCACCTCGGGCGTACCGGTGCCGGGGGCGTAGGCGGGGTCGAGCGCGTCGATGTCGAAGCTGAGGTAACGCGGTCCCGGGCCGCCGATGCGTGCGAGAATCCGCTCGAGCGTGGCCGCGACGCCGCGGCGGTGCAGCACGTCCGCGCTGATGGCCTCCAGGCCGAGGTGGTGGGGCAGCGATACGTCTTCGGGGCCATAGACGGGGCCGCGCAGGCCCACCTGCACACTGCGGGCGGGGTCGATCAGGCCTTCCTCGAGCGCCCTCCGGAAGGGCGTACCGTGGGTGTCCTTGCCGCCGTAGTAGCCGTCCCACAAGTCGCAATGGGCGTCGACGTGCAGCAGGGCGACGGGGCCGTGACGCTCTGCGACGGCCCGCAGCAGCGGCAGGCTGACCGAGTGGTCGCCGCCGAGGAACAGCGGCGTGACGCCGGCGGCCAGCACCCTCGCGGCCCCTTCGCGGATCTGGGCGTGCGACTCGACCAGGTAGCCTGGCGTGACGGGCAGGTCGCCGGCGTCCGCCAGCGACAGCACCTCGTGCACGTCGACAGCGAGCTCTGGATGGTACGGCCGCAGCAGCATCGACTCGTGCCGGATGCCCGACGGCCCGAAGCGTGCCCCCACGCGGTACGTGCCGGCGCTGTCGAAAGGCACGCCCACCACCACCAGATCCGCCTCGGCGAGTCGCTCGGCCTCGGCCAGGTGCGGCAAGCGCATGAACGTACGGATGCCCTCGAAGCGCGGGTAGACCTGGCCGTCGACGGGCCGATGGTGCGTCATGACCGGTTCCTCCGGGCGCGATCGTACCGGGAGCAGGGCGGCGGCCCGTTGACATCGGAGCACGGGCTCGGGATACTCCAGCGGTGGGGCCGACGATCACCACCCAACACGGCCGCGACTCGCGGACCGTCGACCTGGCCCGCGGCGATCCCGGCGCCGATCTCCTGCCCGCGGCGCTGGTGCGAGCCGCGGCCGACCGTGTCACAGCGGCGCTCGACCCCGACCTGCTCCAGTACGGCCACGAGCCGGGCGACGCCGGCTTCCGTGCCGCGCTCACGGCCTTCCTCGAGGGCGAGGGTGCCGGCGCGAGTGCGCCGGCGCGCCTGTTCGTCACGGCCGGCGCGTCGCTGGCGCTGCACCTGATCTGCGCGCTGTTCGCGAGCCCCGGCGAGCGCGTCCTGGTGGCGCGCTCGACCTACCACCTGGCACTCGCGCAGTTCCGCGACCAGCGCCTGCGCGTCGAGGCGATCGAGGGCGACGCCGACGGCATGCTCCCCGAGGCGCTCGATGAGGCGCTGCGGGCCGCGCCTGCGGCGCTGCTGTACCTGGTACCGGCCTTCGCCAACCCGACCGGGACGACGCTGCCAAGGGCGCGGCAGGAGGCGCTCGTGGCAGTCGCGGCCCGCCATGGGGTGCGCGTGGCGGCCGACGAGGTCTATCGCCTGACGGGCTTCGCGCCGGTGGACGCGGACGGCGCGCGGGTGCCGCGCAGCCTGGCGGCGCTCGGCAGCGAGCAGGTCCTGAGCCTCAACTCGGTGTCGAAGATCCTCTCCCCCGGCTTGCGTCTGGGTTGGATCGAGGGGCCCGCTGCGGACCTGCGGCGCCTTGGTTCGAGTGGCGTGTTGCGCAGCGGCGGTGGCATGAACCCGTTCACGGCGGCGCTGGTGGGCGAGGCCATCGCCAGCGGCGCCTTGCGCGCGCACCTGGCGCGCCTTCGCGAGGCGCTGCGCGAACGCCACGATGCGCTGGTGGCCGCGCTCCGCGCCGACCTTCCCGACGCCCAGTTCGAACCGGTCGCCGGCGGCTACTTCCTATGGCTGCGCCTGCCGGGCGTCGACGTGAGCGCCGAGCCGACGCGCGCGGCACTGCGCCGCCACGGCGTGCGGATCGCGCCTGGAACGCTCTTCGCGGCTGACGTGGCCGACGCTGCGGGCGGCGCGGCGCCAACAGCGCCGAGGCAGCGCGAGTGGGCCCGTCTGTGCTTCGCGCACGGCACCAGCGCGACGCTGCGTGACGGCGTGGCGCGGCTGGCCGCCGCCGTGTACGAGTTGCGCGGCTAGTTGCGGGCATGGGCGCACGAGCCGGCGGCCGTGGTCGCCGTGGTCACCACGCATCGTCGCCTCGACATGAACGAGCTCGCGACCACATGTATAATTCTTCTCGTTTGCGTCGGTTCGGCCGACCACAGGAGGAGACCCTGATGACGCCCCGCCCCGCTCGCCTTCCGCTGCTCGCCCTGGTGGCGCTGCTGCTCGCCGCCACCGCCACGACCAGCCTGGCTCAGCCGCTGAGGATCGCCGTGTACGGCGGCTACTTCCAGGACAGCTTCGACGCCCATGTGTTCCCGCTCTTCACCGAGCAGACCGGCATCGAGGTGGAGTCGATCGCGGCGCCCACCGGCATGGCCTGGTTGGTCCAGCTCGAGACCGCCGCCCGCGCCGGTCAGGCCCCCGCGGACGTGTCGATGATGTCGCAGGGCCCGCTCCAGCGTGGCATGACCAGCGACCTGTGGGTGCCGCTCGACGAGTCACGCCTACCCAACGTCGAGTTCGTGCTGCCGGCGCTCGTCAACCGCAACGCCGCGGGCGAACTGGTCGGCGTCGGCGCCGTGTCGTGGTTCGTGACGCTGGTGACCAACACCGACGTCTACCCCGAGGAGCCCACCAGTTGGGCCGAACTCTGGGGCGATCACCCGAACTCGCTCGGCCTGCTCGCGCTGCCCGAGAACTCGTTCCTGCTCGAGGTCACCGCCACCACCTTCTTCGGCGGCACCGACATCCTCGACACCGAGGAGGGCATCCTCGAGGTGGTCGACAAGCTGATCGAACTGCAGCCGAACGTGCAGCTCTGGTATCGCGATGAAGGCCAGTTCCAGCAGGCGCTGCAGTCGGGCGAGATCCCGATGGGGCAGTACTACCACGACGTCACCGGCATCGCCGCGGACGAGGGGTTCCCGGTGCGCTCCACCTTCCCGGCCGAGGGCGGCATCCTCGACTCCGGCTCGTGGGCCGTGACCCGCGCGTCGGACATGGTCGACGAGGCCCACGCGTTCATCGACTGGTTCTCCCAGCCGGAGGTCCAGGACCTCGTGGCGCGCATGATCGGCACCGCGCCGACCGTCGAGCGCGAGTACCTCTCGCTGAGCGACGAGGAGTTCGCGGCGGTCTCGGATGCCGGCACGCCGATCATCCCGCGCTACGACATGTATCTCGAACGCGGTGACTGGCTGAACCAGATCTGGTCCGAGAGGGTCACTCGCTGAACACCGTCGCGCTCGCGGGCGCGAACGGACCCGCGCGCAGTGCGACCGATCGATCGGTCGCGCCTGCGCCGTGAGCCCTCCGCGCCCTGATCTCGTCATCCAGGGCCTCGGCAAGCGCTTCGGCGCCACCGTGGCCCTGGCAGACGTCGACCTGCGCCTACCTGGCGGCTCGCTGGTGTGCTTCGTGGGTCCCTCGGGGTGCGGCAAGACGACCTTGCTGCGCGTCATCGCCGGGCTCGAGACGCCCAGCGAGGGCAAGGTCTTCCTCGGCGAGCGCGACCTGACGCGGGTACCCGTCCACCGCCGTGACGTCGGCATGGTGTTCCAGTCGTACGCGCTGTTCCCCCACCTGAGCGTGGCCGAGAACGTCGCCTACGGGCTGCGCATCCGCGGTGTGCCCAGACGGACGCGCCTGGAGCGGGCGCAGGAGCTCCTGGCGCTGGTGCAGCTGCCCGACGTCGGCTCCCGGCGCGTGTCGCAGCTCTCGGGCGGCATGCGGCAACGCGTCGCGATGGCACGCGCCTTGGCGCTCGACCCGGCGCTGTTCTTGCTCGACGAGCCGCTCTCCGCGCTCGACGCCAAGCTGCGCGAGGGCATGCAGGTCGAGCTCAGGCGCCTGCAACGACGCGTCGGCATCACCACAATCATCGTCACACACGACCAGGAGGAGGCCATGACCATGGCCGATCTGGTGGTGGTGATGGGCGACAACCGGGTGCAGCAGGTCGGGCCGCCGCTCGACATCTACCGCCGGCCGGTCAACCGCTTCGTCGCAGGCTTCGTCGGCAGCAACAACTTCCTGCCGGGCCGCGTCGTGAGCCCCGGCCAGGTGGAGGTGGCCGGGGTGCGTGCCCCGCTCGCGCGCGACGCCGCCCCCGCGCCGCTCGGCGGCGAGGTGACCGTGGCCGTGCGGCCCGAGAACCTGCGCCTGCGGGCCCAGGCCCCCGCGGCCGTTGCGCTCCACGGCACCGTGGTGTTCGTCCGCGACCTCGGGCGCGTGGTCGAGACGCGCGTGCGCGTCGCCGACCAGGAGCTGATCGTCAGTGGCCGCGGCGGCTTCGACGAGGGCGACGGCGTCTGGGTGGAGCTCCCCGAGTCCGGCGTGGTGGCGCTGACGTCGTGAACCGCGCCCCGGCCCAGAGCCGGCCGCAGCACCGCCGAGAGCGGCCCGAGGCTGGCCCCTGGCCGCATCTGCTGCTCGCCTGGCCCAGCCTGGCGCTGACCGTGCTGTTCCTCGTGCCGTTGGGCACCATCGCCGCGCTGGGCTTCTTCCGCCGGATCCCGGCGGGCTTCTTCGAGGTGGGCTTCGTCACCGACAACTACGCCCGCGCGCTCGATTCGTTCCACCTCGAACGCCTCGGCGTCTCGGTGATGCTGGCCCTGGCGGCCACGCTGATCACCCTCCTGGTCGCGGTGCCCTTCACGTTCTTGCTCACGCGGCGACCGCGCCGTGCCCAGGTGCCCTATCTGGTGCTGGTGCTGGCGTCGCTGTCGCTCTCCGAGGTGATCGTCGGCTTCGCGTGGTCGCTGTTGCTGTCGCGCACCTCGGGGATCTCCAACGTGCTGGTGCGCATCGGCCTGATGGAGACGGCGGTGGCCTGGAGTCCGGGCCTGTGGGCGGTGATCCTGGCCTTCGTGTTCGTGGCGCTGCCGCTGGCGATCTTGTCGCTCTACCCCACCTTCTCGCGCCTCGACCAGGAGCTCCCGGAAGCCGCGGGAACCATGGGTGCGCCGCCGCTCGTGGGCTTCGTGACGGTGGTGCTGCCGCTGGTGCGCCGCGCCGTGGCGGCGACGGCCGCGCTGGTCTTCATCTTCGTCCTCGGCGCTTACGTCATCCCGCAGACGCTCGGCCGGCCGGCGCACTGGACCATCCCGGTGCACATCACCGATCAGGCGATCATGAAGAACCACTTGCCGCTGGCGGCCGCCCTGGCGATCGTGCTGCTGGTGATGAGCTCGGTGATCGCGGTGGCGATCGTGGTGATCGTCTCCGGCCGCCCGCCACGCGCCGAGCCGTCGGTGCCTGCGCCATGAACCGCGTGCTTCGCGCCGCCCTCTTCGCGCTGGTGGTGGCGTACCTGATCGCGCCGCTGCTGGTGGTGGCGGGCGTGAGCCTCAACGAACGCCAGGTGCTGTTCTTCCCGCCGCAGGGCCTCTCGCTGCGCTGGTACGGCGCCGCCTTCACCGATCCGAGTTGGTACCGCCCCGCGATCAACAGCCTGCTGGTGGCCACCTTCGCCGCCCTGATCGCGGTGTCGATCGCCCTGCCGCTGTCGTACGTGGTCTGGCGCTACCGCGTGCGCTACGCCAAGGCGGTGATGGCCATGGGGCTGGCGCCGTTCGCGTTACCGCCCGTGATCACCGCCCTCGGCGCCCTGGCCCTGTGGATCGTGCTGCAGAGCTACGGCCGGCCGTACACGGTGGTGCTGTCGCATGGCGCGTTCCTCACCACGCTCCCGCTCGCCACGCTCACGGTGGGCCTGCAGAACCTCAACCCGCAACTCGTGGAGGCCGCGCGCACGATGGGCGCCACCGGCAGCGCAGTGTTCCGAACCATCGTCTTCCCCTTCGTCAGGCCCTACCTGATCGCCGGCTTCGTGTTCGCCTTCGTGCTGTCGCTCAACGAGTACATCATCGCCTACATGACCGTGGGCTTCACCTTCGAGACGCTGCCGGTGAAGATCTTCGCCAGTCTGCGCTACGGCTACAGCCCCGTGATGGCCGCCATCTCGGTGCTGTTCTTCGCCTTCGCCGTGGTCGTGTTCGCCGCGGTCGGGCGGCTGGGTGACCTGCCGCGCTTGCTGGGAGCGGACGAGACCGACTGATACGCTCGGCGCGTGCTGGACCCCGCCGCCGGCGCCCTTCGGCCGCGCGCCATCGACGACGGGCATCGCTCGAGCAGTAGAACGACGCCCCCGAGTCTGCATGTGCCGAGGACGCCGCTCCGGCAGCGTCCACTCGACCGCGACCAACGCGAAGCTGATCGCGACCAGCGCGAAGCTGGTCGAGCGACGTCCCTCCCCATCAGGATCGCCTGGTCGAGTGGCCACGACCAAGGTCATGAGAGCACATCTCGGCCTCGCCACATGAGGACGTGCCCGGTCCCACACCGGCGGCGTCGCGACCCACGCCTCGGGGCATGAAGGAGGAGCCCACGGCGTCCGGGTGCCGCAAGCTAGAACTCACCCGATCGGCCGAACCGATCGCGCATCATCGTGTCGAAGCGCGCTTGCGCCTCGCCGAGCAACGACGGCAAGGCGTCGATCGGTCCGCGGTACGACGCGGCGGCCTCGATCAAGGTCGAGCGCTCGGCGGCGTCGAGGAACCTCGCTGCTTCGAGCAGACCGGCGTGGTCCTCCTCGGGGATCGCCAGGAAGCCGTGCACGTCGGCATGCACCAGGTCACCGGGGCGGATCTCGCAACCGAAGGCCGTGACCGGCTGGTTCCAGCGGACCGGGTGGGAGTAGGCATGGCCGACGCACAGGCGTCGAGCCAAGTGCTTGAAGCCGAGCGCGCGCACTTCGTCGAGGTCGCGCAGGGCGCCATCGGTGATGGCGCCAACGCAGCCGAGGGCGCGGTGCACGGTGCTGTTGACCTCGCCGAAGAACGCGCCGGTGGCCACGGCGTCGAGATCCTTCACCACGACGATCTTCGGGCCCGGGACCGCGGCGACGTAGGCGCGGTACGCGTCCCACGCCTGCGGCTGCTCCCGCGGCCAGCGCGGGTTGCTCGGCTCGACCTCGACGGTCACCGCGTACCCGACGATCGCGCCGGCGTCGGGGACGAAGTCGGTGACCGGCTCGCGGTTGAACGCACCTTCGTTGCGCTCGCGCCGGGTGATGGCCTCCCAGGCGTTGTAGATCGTCGGCGTGTTCCAGCGCGCCAGGGCCTCGAGTTCACGGTGGTCGAGCATCGGAGCCTCCTGAGCCCGCCCGGCGCTCGCCGCCGGTGGCGGGTGTGGCGGAGCGGGTGCCGCGGGCCGGTGCCGCCGTCGCGGCGTGCACCACATGATAGGCTCGCGCTACGAACGCAG
>SLRS01000212.1 GCA_007130855.1 Trueperaceae bacterium
CCCTGAGCCAGCGCGGCCGGCGCCGCGAGCAGCGCCAGGGACAGCGCCGCGAAGAGCGCCGCGGCGAGCCGCTGCGAGCGGGACGGCGCGCTGCGGGGGCGCCGCGCGAGCTTCACGAGCGCCCCTCGAGCAGCTCCCCGAAGACCTGCAGCACCGTGCGCAGCTGTTCGAGGTCGAAGCGTTCGAGATCGGCCCGGCTGGCGTCGTGCCAGGCGCGCCGCATGGCCTGCAAGGCGTCGTTGCCGCTCGGCGTGAGCCGCAGGCGCGCGCGGCGGCGGTCGTGCGGATCGCTCTCGCGCGCCAGCCAGCCCTTGTCCATCAGCTCGTTGACCATCGCCGTCACCGCGGGCGGCACGGCCTCGAGCATCTCGGCGACGACCTTCGGTTGGTCGAACCCGCGTGCCACGAGCTCCATCAGCAGCACGCGCGTGGGCCGCACGCCGAAGGGCTCGTACACCTGCATGGCGCGCTGCCGCAGGGTCCACATGAGCGGCAGCGACAAGGCCGCCAGGGAGCACACCACGGTCTCGCGCTCGGAGGCGACGGTGGCGGCGGTGCTGCTGACGGGCGTGCTCGTGGCGGTGGTACGGGGCGTCGACATCGACGTCCCATCATGCTTCACGTTCGTGAACGATGACTGAGCCTGCGACACATTCCCGGCGCCGCTCGTGACGCAGGAGCCGGGCGGGCTGCTAGGCTGGAGCCGAAGTAACCGTGCAGGAGGCCGATTCGTATGGCAATCCATCCGCAGGCCGGACGGCCGGCGCCCGACAACGCCCTGGTGGACGTGAGTGCGCTCGTGGCCGCCTACTACACCGATACCCCCGACGCCAGCGACGCCAGCCAACGCGTCGCTTTCGGCACCTCCGGCCACCGCGGCTCCTCGCTGCGCGGCTCGTTCCTCGATGCCCACGTCGCCGCCATCAGCCGAGCGGTCATCGAGTACCGGCAGCAGCAGGGCGTCGCCGGCCCGCTCGTGCTCGGGGCCGACACGCACGCCCTCTCGACCCCGGCGTTCCGCACCGCGCTCGAGGTCCTCGTCGCCGGCGGCGTCACGGTGGTGGTGCAAGACGACCTCGGGCCGCTCCCGACGCCGGTCGTTTCGCACGCCATCTTGCAGCGCAACGGCGGCCGCGCCGGCCTGCGTGCCGGCCGCGCCCCGGGCGGCGCCCTCGCGGACGGCATCGTGATCACACCGTCGCACAACCCGCCCGACGACGGCGGTTTCAAGTACAACCCGCCCCACGGCGGGCCCGCCGACACCGACGCCACCGGCTGGATCGAGCGCCGCGCCAACGCCTTGCTCGAGCGGGGCGCGCAGGACGTGGCGCGCCTACCCTACCGCCGCGCCCTCGCCTCCGACCTGGTGCAGCGCGTCGATCTGCAGCAGGCGTACGTCGACGACCTGGGCAACGCCATCGACATCGACGCCCTGCGCAGCGCGGGGCTGCGGCTCGGGGTCGACCCGATGGGCGGCGCGGCGCTGCCGACCTGGGAGCGCGTGATCGAGCGCTACGGGCTCGACCTCACCGTCACCAACACCAGCCTCGACCCGCGCTTCGCGTTCATGCCGCTCGATCACGATGGCGTGATCAGGATGGACTGCAGCTCGCCATACGCCATGGCCGGTCTGTTGGGCCTGGCCGAGCGCTTCGACGTGGCCTTCGGCAACGACCCCGACGCCGATCGCCACGGCATCGTCACGCCCGCCGGGCTGCTGCCGCCGAATCACTACCTGGCGGTGGCGATCGACTACCTCTTCGGTCACCGGCCCGACTGGCCCGAGACGGCCGCGGTCGGCAAGACGCTGGTGTCGTCGGCGATGATCGACCGCGTCGCCGCGCGGGCGCGCCGCAAGGTGTTCGAGGTGCCCGTCGGCTTCAAGTGGTTCGTCGACGGGCTCGTGAGCGCCAGCCTGGCGTTCGGCGGCGAGGAGAGCGCCGGCGCCACGTTCCTGCGCCGCGACGGCGGGCTCTGGACCACCGACAAGGACGGCATCGTGCTCAACTTGCTCGCGGCCGAGATCACCGCCGTGACCGGTGAGGACCCGGGTCGCCGCTATCGGGCGCTCGAAGCGGTCCTGGGGCGCTCGTTCGTCACGCGGGTCGACGCGCCCGCGGGCCCCGCCGCCCGGGCTGCCCTGAAGGCGCTGGGGCCGGACGACGTGCGGGTCGACTCGCTCGCCGGCGACCCGATCGAGGCGGTCCTGACGACGGCGCCCGGCAACGGCGCGGCGATCGGCGGGCTGAAGGTGATCACCGCCAACGGCTGGTTCGCGGCGCGGCCGTCGGGCACCGAGGACATCTCCAAGGTGTACGCCGAGAGCTCCGTCTCCGAGGCGCACCTCGAGCGGCTGGTGGCGGAGGCGACCGCGTTGGTGGCGGCCGTCACCGGGTGACCAGCTAGCGCGTCGGGACGCTCAGGATCGGGACCGAGGACGAGCGCAGCAGCGCATCGGCGCGCGAGCCCAGGATCAGGCCGGCGACGCGTCCCTGGCGCCGCAGGCCGACCACGATGGCATCGGCGCCCACGTCCTGGGCGATCGCCGGCAGCACGTCGATCGGGTTCCCCGGGCGCACCGCCAGCCGTTCGGCTCGACCGGCCGCGAGCGTGTCGAGCTGCGCGCTCGCGCGCTCGGTGTCGGGGTCGTGGCGGTCGGTCACGTGTGCCAACACCAGCTTCAAGTTGCCGCGCTCGGCGAGCTCGACGGCGAAGTTCCAGGCCGCCAGCGAGGCCTCGCCGAAGTCGCTCGCCACCAGCAGCCGGCGCACGGTGGTGACCGTGCAGGTCTCGCGCGCGGTGAGCACCGGCGTCGCGGTCCGACGCACCAGGCGGCCGGCAGTGCCGCCCAGGAAGACGTCGTCGAGCGGGCTCTGGCCGTGAGCGCCCATCACCACCAGGTCGTGCTCGTGCGCCAGGGCGAGCAGCTCGCGCAGCGGCTCGCCGGTCACCAGCACGGGCGCGGCGTGCTCGCCGGCCAGCTCGCTCAGGCGCGTGCGCAGACGCTCCTCGTCGGCGGCACGCTCCGCTTCGAAGCGGGCACGAAGCGCCGGCTCGATCGCATCGAGCGGCGTCCGCACGAAGGGCGCGCCGCCCTGGTCGACGAAGCCGCGTTGCACGTGCACGATGCGCAACTCGGCCGCGAGGCGCATGCTGAGGTCGAGTGCGAGGCGACGTGCCAGCTCGGCGGTGCGCGAGAAATCGGTTGGGTGCAAGATGCGCATGGCGTCGCCCCTCTGCGAGCGCGGGCCGGCCCGTGGTCAAGGCCCGTGGTGGGTCCGTGCTGGGTCCGTGCTGGGTCCGTGCTGGGTCCGTGCTGGGTCCTGGCGCATGCTATCAGGCGCTTGCCGCGGCCGCACGCGGCACAAGGGGGCCGGCCACCGTGAGCGGGCTGCCGGGGGTGGTCACGGTGACCGGCATCGGGCGTCGACCAAGGCTAAACGCCCGGGTGGGCGTCCGACGGTTCCATGAGACAACGAGTGGCGGTCGTGGCCGTCGGTAGAACTCCGACACCGGCGGTCGGCCTAAGACGGCACGCTCCAGGGTCATCCGTCCTACCCTGAGGGCGCACGAGCGCGCGATGGGTCCTCGACCCGTCATGATGGAGTGTGGAGGTCAGCCATGTACCGACGCATCCTGATGCCGACCGACGGAAGCGCGTGCGCGAATCACGCCATCCACCAAGCCCTCGGCCTGGCCAAGCAGCTCGGTTCCGAGGTCACCTTCTTGTACGCGCTCGAGAACCCGCTGACGACCGGTACGGCCACGCCCGAATCGCTGCCCTACTCGGCCCAGCTGTGGCAGGACCTCAAGCAGACCGCCGACGACGCGTTGCGCGAGGCCGTGGCTGCGGCCGAGGCGTTCGGCGTGCCGGCCACCGCCAAGCGGGTCGACAACCAGGCGCCCGTGACGGCGATCCTCGAGGCCTCCGCGGACCACGACCTGGTGGTGATGGGCACCCACGGACGGCGCGGCTTCAACCGCTGGATGTTCGGATCGGTCGCCGAGGGGGCGCTGCGCCAGGCGACCAAGCCATTCCTCCTGATTCGCGTCAAGGAGGCGGAGGACTGAACGCCCGGGCCATGGCAGGGACATCGTGATCGCTCGGAGCCGGCCCCGAGCCGGCCTCGCGACGACAGTTGGCGACGAGGCCGCGCGGCGCACGCGCGAGCTCGAGACGCTGCATCGCCTGGCCCAGCGCGTGGCGGCCGAACCCGACCCGCGCGGTGTGCTGGAGCATGCGCTGCGGACGCTGGTCGACATGGACTGGTTCGACTGCGGCGAGGCGCTGATGGAGGAGGAGGGCAGCCTCGTCACGGTCGCCGTCGGCTCCTGCTCGGCCCAGGCGGTGGCCGCATGCCCGTTGCGCGAGGGGCTCGGCGACGATGCACGAGCGGTGCTGCGCAGCGGTGTTGTCACCCGTCGAGGCCGTTGGCGCCTCGTGCCGGTGGGGCCCGCGGCGTTGCTCGCGCTGGCCGGCGCGGCCGACGTCTCGGCCTCGTTCCTGGCGGCGGTGGTGGAGTTGGTGCACGCCGCCCTCAAGCGCACCCACCTGCATGCGCGCCTGGCCGAGAAGGAACAGCAGCGCTCGCGCTTGCTGCAGGCGGTGCTGAATGCGCAGGAGGAGGAGCGCGGGCGCATCTCGCGCGACCTCCACGACCAGATCGGGCAGTCGCTCACCGCCTTGCTGCTCGGACTCGACCGGAACCTCGACGAGCCCGACACCAGCGACCTCGCCAAGCTCAAGGAGATCGCCTCGATCGCCCTGGCCGACGTGCGCCGCATCGCGCTCGACCTGCGTCCGTCGGTGCTCGACGAGCTCGGCCTGGAGGCCGCGCTGCGGCGCTTCGCGCGCGACACCCACGAGCGTTACCAGATCGAGGTGCGGGTGTTGGTGACACTGCCCAAGCGCCTCGGCCACCAAGAGGAGACGGTGCTCTACCGGGTGGCCCAGGAAGCGCTGACCAACGTGGTGCGCCATGCCCGTGCGCGCTCGGCCTCGGTGGTGGTCACGGCTTCGCACGGCGGGGTGCAGCTGGTGGTCGAGGATGACGGCGTCGGCTTCGATCCCGACGGCCTGGCGGCGGCCGAGCAGATCGGTCTGATGGGCATGCGCGAGCGCCTCGAGTTGCTCGGCGGCAGCCTGCGGCTCGAGAGCGCGGCCGGGGAAGGGTCGTCGGTCTACGCGCGCCTGCCGAGCCGCCGCTCATGAGCCGCGATCGGGGCGCCGGTGAGGCGGCAGGGCTCGCGGAGCCACCGCCGGCGGCGGCCGCCGCCGGCAAGGCGAAAGGCGCCGGAACGCCGCGGGTGCGGCTGTTCCTGGTGGACGACCACGCGATCGTGCGCGCCGGCGTCAAGGCGCTGTTGGCGCACCACGAGGCCCTCGAGGTGGTGGGCGAGGCCGACAGCGGCGAGGAGGCGCTCGTCGGCGTCGACAGGACAGCGCCCGACGTGGTGCTGCTCGACCTGTCGTTGCCCGGCATGAACGGCATCGAGACCGCGCGGGCGCTCAAGCGCGCGCACCCCGCCGCGCGGCTCGTGGCGCTGTCGATGCACGAAGACCCGGAGTACGTGCAGGGCTTCCTGGAGGCCGGCGGTAGCGGGTACGTCCCCAAGAGCTCGCTCGAGACGCAGCTGGTCGACGCCATCTTGGCGGTCGCCCGCGGCGAGTACTACGCGCCGGCGCGACTGCTCGCCGAGTTGGCGCGCGAGATGGCCAGGGGCGACCCGTACAAGCACGTGAAGCTCACCGGCCGCGAGCTCGAGGTGGTCACGCAGATCGCCGAGGGCAACACCTACCGCGAGATCGCCGAGGCGCTCGGCATCTCGGAGAAGACCGTCGCCACCTATCGCGAGCGAGCCTCCGAGAAGCTCGGCGTGCGCAGTCGCGCGGAACTGGTGCGCTGGGCGCTCGAGCACGGCCTCGTCGGCTGACGCCGGCGCGCGGCTCGACGCGCGGCTCGACGCGCGGCGCCGGCCGTCAGAGCCGGTCGAACGACTCGACCGCCATCACGAACACGATGGCACCGCCGACCGGCACCTCCATCGGCTGGCTGGCGAAGGCGCCCTCCACCGCATGCAGCGGCGACCCGGCCGTCACCACCTTGGTGCGCTCGCGGCAGTTGGCGTGGATGATCTCCTTGACGCTCACGACGTCGCGGTCCTCGACCCCGATCAGCAAGGTGGTGTTCCCCTCGCGGAGGAACCCGCCCGTCGAAGCCAGCTTGGTCGACTGGTGGCCGTGCTCGCGCAACGCCTGCTCGAGCTTGCCGACGTCAGCGTCCTGCACGATGGTCAGCAGCAGTTTCACGGTGCGCGCATGGTAGCAGAGAACGTCGCGCCGCGTGTCGACTCGCGCGCCCTTAGGGCGCCCGCCCGGGCTGCGCCCGGGCGGGCGCGGCGCGCTGGGCGAGGGGATTCGGCATACGGTAGGATGCATCCACGTGCACCGTCGTGGCGCTCCCGGCGTCAGCTCGTCTCGGTGCCTGCGGGAGTGGCCGCGCCGGCTCCCGCCGATTGGGAGCACCACGTGAACCAGCAGGACCTGACCCTCCTTCGCGAGAAGCACGCCCAACTCGACGCGCTCTTGCCCGCGCTCGCCGCCGATGCCTGGATCGTGTTCTGCCGCGAGGGGAGCGACCAGTCGACGCTGCTGTTCGCCGGCGAGGCGATGGTCGGCCTGTCGGCCTTCGTGTTCACCAAGCGCGGCGACAAGATCGCGCTCGTCGCCGACTACGACCGGATGGGCATCGAGGCGCCCGGTGTGTTCGACCAGGTCGTGGCCTATGGCCGCGAGGGGCTGCCGCAGCATCTGCGCGACGTGATCGGCAAGCTCGCGCCCGCCTCGTTCGCGCTCAACCAACACGTCGACGACTACCTGCTCGACGGCCTCACCGTGGGCCTCGCGCGGAAGCTCGAACAGATCCTCGGCGACGACACCATCGGCCGCCGCGCGGTGTCCTCGGCACCGGTGCTGGAACCGCTGCGGGCGCGCAAGACGCCCGAGGAGCTGCGCCGGCTGACGCGCGCCATCGAGCTCACCCAGCAGCTGCACGAGGAGGCGGGCCACTTCATGCGCAGCGGCATGCGCGAGCGCGACGTCGCCGACTTCATCAAGCGGCGCCAGCGCGAGCTGGGCGTGACGCACTCGTTCAGCGACGGGGCCGCGGTGATGACCGGCCGCGCCGGCCTCGGCCATCGCGCCGCCGGCGACGCCCCCATCACGCCGGGCGACAGCGTCGTGATCGACATGGGCATCTACGTCGAGGGCTACACCAGCGACGTGATGCACACCTACTACGTGCTGCGTGAGGGCGAGCAGGCGCCGCCGCCCGACGTACAGCGGCGCTTCGACGCCGCCATGACCGCGGTGCAGCGCTCGGTGGAGGCCATGCGCCCGGGCGTGAAGGGCTTCGAGGTGGACGCCGTCGCCCGCGCCACGCTCGAGGCGTTCGGCGTCGAGCCCTACAGCCACGCCCTCGGCCACCAGATCGGCCGCACCGTCCACGATGGCGGGACCACGCTCGCGCCGCTGGGCGACCGCTACGGCGAGCGCGGTCTGGGGGCGCTGGCGGAGGGCGAGGTGTACACCATCGAGCCGGTGGTGCACGGCATCACCGACGTCAGCGGCCACCCCATCGGACCCGAGCAGGACGTGGTCGTCACCGCCGACGGCGCGCGCTTCCTGTCGCAACCCCAGACCAGTCTGACGCTGATACGCTAAGACCGTGATCGACGTGAGGTCGCCATGCTGAAGTACGTCGTCCGCAGGCTGTTCTCGCTGGTGTTCATCCTCCTCGGCGTGTCGATCATCGTGTTCATGCTGGTGCACCTCGCGCCCGGGGACCCGGTCCGGATCATGCTGGGCGAGGACGCCACCGAGGCCGACGTCGAACGACTCAACCGCATCTACGGCTTCGACCGGCCGCTGCCGGTGCAGTACTTCATCTGGCTCGGCAACGCCCTGCAGGGCGACCTGGGGACCGGCATCCGCAGCAACCTCCCGGTGACGCTGCTGATCTTCGAGCGCATGCCCGCCACGATCGAGCTGGCGCTGTGGTCGTTGGTGCTCGCGATCGGAGTCGGTATCCCCCTCGGGGTGGTCTCGGCCGTGCGGCGCAACAGCTGGATCGACTTCGGCTCCATGTTCGCGGCGCTGATCGGGGTGGCGGCACCGAACTTCTGGGTGGGCCTGATCCTGTTGTCGCAGATCGCGCTGTACGTGACCTGGCTGCCGATCGGCTCGCGCGGTCCGAGCTTCCCCGACGCCCTCTGGGCGATCGCCACGCGACTCGACTTCGTGGTGTTCTGGGACCACTTCCGCTACGTGCTGCTGCCGGCCCTCGCGCTCGGCACCTCGATCATGGCGCTGATCACGCGCTTGACACGCTCGAGCCTGCTCGAGGTGCTGGGTCGCGACTACGTACGCACGGCCCGCGCCAAGGGCCTGCGCGAGTTCACGGTGGTCTACGGCCATGCGCTCAAGAACGCGCTGTTGCCCGTGATCACGGTCGTGGGCGTGCAGTTCGGCGCCTTGCTCGGCGGTTCGATCGTGATCGAGGTGGTCTTCGCCTGGCCCGGCGTGGGCCGGCTGATCGTGAGCGCCATCAGTCAGCGCGACTTCCCGGTGGTGCAGGGCAGCGTGCTGATGCTGGCGATCGTGTTCGCGCTCGTGAACCTGCTCGTCGACCTCTCGTACAGCCTGGTGAACCCGAGGATCCGCTATGGATAGCGCGCACCCCGCGTCGACCGCCGCGCCGCGACGCCGGATGAACCCGACCTTGCGCCGCGTCTTGCGCAACAAGAGCATCATGTTCGGCTCGGTGATCATCGTAGGCCTGGTGATCATCGCCCTGATCGGGCCCTGGATCACGCCCATGGACCCGCTGCGGCAGGACATCTGGGAGCGCTACGAGGCGCCGCAGGGGATCTGGGTGAACGGCGAGTTCAACACCCGCTACATCCTCGGGGCCGACGAACTCGGGCGCGACCTGCTCTCGCGCCTGATCATCGGCGCGCGCGTGTCGCTGCTCGTGGGGCTCATCGCCACGGGCATCTCGCTCGTCTTCGGGGTGGTGTTGGGCGCCATCTCGGGCTACGTCGGCGGCATGGTGGACGACATCATCATGCGCGTCATGGACGTCCTGCTGGCGCTGCCGGGCATCTTGCTGGCGATCGCCATCGTGGCCGCGCTGGGGCCCAACATCGTCAACGCCATGATCGCGATCGCGGTGGTGCGCATCCCGACGATGGCTCGCGTGGTGCGCTCGGACGTGCTGGCCGTCAAGAACGAGGAGTTCGTGGAGGCCGCGCGCGCGCTCGGCCAGAATCACGTGATCGTGCTGTTCAAGCACATCCTGATCAACGCCTGGGCACCGGCCTTGGTGCTGGCGACGCTGGGCATGGGCACCGCCATCGTCGCCGAGGCGGCGCTGTCGTTCCTGGGCCTGGGCACGCAGCCGCCACAGGTGAGCTGGGGCCGGATGCTGTCGGTGGGTCGCGAGGCGATCCGGTCGGCGCCGCACGTGACGCTCTACCCGGGGCTGGCGATCACGATCGTGGTGCTGGGCTTCTCGCTGCTCGGTGACGGCCTGCGCGACGTGTTCGACCGGCGGCTGAAGGACACCTGAGCGCGGGGCGGCCCCGCGCCGTCAGTCGCCCGGGGCGACTTCGCGAAACGCGTCTGGGTCGAAGTCGACCCGGTCGCCGCGGCCGAGCGCCTCGTAGCGGCTGCGACCGTAGTAGACGGTGCCCGCCACGCGCTGCGCGTCTTGCATGCGGCCCTCGTCGAACGCCTCGGGGCGATGGTGCAGCGCCACCACCTCACCCACCACCCAGTCGTGGTCGCCCGTAGCGTGCACCGCGCTGACCCGGCACTCGTAGGCGAGGTAGGCGTCTTGCAGGATCGGCAGCGGCAGCACCGCGCCGGGGGCGGTGGCGAGGCCGAAGCGGTCGAACTTGTCGACGCCGCCGTGCCGGCTCACGCAGCCGACGGCGGCGATCACGCGCGCCTGCTCGAACGGCAGGAAGTGCACGGCGAAGCCGCCCGCTGCGAGCACCAGGCCGTGCGTGTAGCGCGTGCGCCCGAGCGCCACGCCGTAGAGCGGCGGCTCCGCCGACAGCGCCGCATGCCAGCCGGCGCTCATCACGTTGCGGTCGGCGCCGTGGGCGCTGGTGATCACGGCGACGGTGCCTGGGTAATAGCCGAAGAAACGCTCCGGTGGCGCGCTCACGTGGAGCCGGCGGCGGTCGGGGGAGGCGGCTGCAGGGGCTCTGCTGACGGCATCGCTGACGGCCATGGCCGCGAGTGTACCGTCGCACGCGCTCGCGCCCGGTCGCACGCCGGCTGCCGGCGGTGCATGCTGAGGGCATGACCGAACTCCATGTGCAACGTCAAGCCCGCCTGCGCGAGCGGCTCACGACCGCCGGCGTCGACGCCGCCGTCGTGCCGCCCTCAGGCGACCTCGTCTACCTGACCGGCCTGCACGTGCACCTCTCGGAGCGCCTGGCGCTGCTGGTGCTCCCGGCGCGCGGCGAGCCGGTGATGGTGCTCCCCGCCTTCGAGGCGAGCCGGGTGCCCGACGACCTGCGCTCGCTGCCTTGGCACGAGGACGAGGACCCGCTGCCGCTGCTGCTCGAGGCGCTGCCGCAGGGCGCGCGGGCGCTCGCGTTCGGCGAGCGTGTCGCCGCCAGCGAGTTGTTGGGCGTCGCTGCGGCCCGGCCCGAGGTGAGGCTGCTGGCGCTGGAGCGGGTGACAGGTGGCGTGCGCGCGGTCAAGGACGAGGGCGAGATCGAGTCGCTGCGCGGCGCCGCCGCGGCCACCGATCGCGCCTACGCCGCGCTCCTGCGCCAACCGATGGCGGGCGCGACCGAGCGCGAACTCGCCGCCCGCCTCACCGACGCCATGCGGGCCGAGGGGCTCGAGGAGACCTTCGCCTCGGCGGCGTCGGGACCGAACGCGGCCTTTCCGCATCACGTCACCGGCGACCGCGTGGTCGGGCGCGGTGACGGGGTGCTGTTCGACTTCGGCGGGCGCTGGCGCGGCTACCTCTCGGACGTGTCGCGCACCGTGGCGCTGGCTGAGCCGAGCGCGCAGCTACGCGCGGTGCACGCGGCCGTCTTGGCGGCCCAGGCGGCCGCCATCGCGGACTTGCGCCCCGGCGCCCGGCTGGGCGACGTCGACGCGGCCGCGCGCGGCTCGCTGGCGGCCAAGGGGCTGGCGGAGGCCTTCACGCACCGCCTCGGTCACGGTCTGGGGTTGGAGATCCACGAGCCGCCCTACCTGCGCGGCGGGAACGACCAGCCGGCCGAGGTCGGTCACGTGGTGACCGTGGAGCCGGGCGTGTACCTCCCCGGGCAGTTCGGCGTGCGGATCGAGGACGACGTGCTCGTGACCGAGGACGGCTGCGAGTCGCTGACGCAGGCGCCGCGCGAACTGCTGGTGGTCGACTGAGCGAGGCGCGACCCCGTGTTCGGGATCGCGCCTCGCTCGCGTCGTTGGGCTAGGCCGGGCCTTGGCCGGCGCGAGCCCGGGTGGCCCCGCGCTGGCGCGCCGCCGCTTCAGTCGCGACCGACCAGGTAGAGGTCCTGGTAGGTCACCGAGCTGTGCGGGTGCGCGCCCCAGCCGCTGATGTCGGCCTGGTACACCGCCACCTCCTCGATGTAGTTCACGAAGGTATAGGGCACCTCCTCGCCGATGATGCGCTGGATCTCGCGGTAGATCGCGACGCTCTCTTCGCTGTCGGGCGGCACCGACTGGCCGCGCAGCGCCAGCTCGTCGACACGCGGGTCCGACCAGTAGGTGTAGGGGTAGGCCGAGCCGCCGCTGGTGAACTGCCGGAAGATCGCGCGGTCGGGATCGAGCTGACCGCCCCAGGCGTAGACCATGATCTCGTAGTCCTCGGTCTGGGTGAAGCGCTGGAAGACGGCGCTCGATTCCTCGGCCTGCACCGTCGCGTCGATACCGACCTGCAGCAGTTCGTTCAGCAAGATCTCGGCGATCTGGGTGCGCATCGGCGCGGGGTCGGAGTAGATGCGTACGCTGAAGCCGCCATCGGGATAGCCGGCCTCGGCCAGCAGCTCGCGGGCGCGCTCGGGGTCGTACGGGTAGCGGGCGATGTCGGGCTCGAACCAGGGCATGTCGGGCAGCAGCATACTGATGCCGACCTGGCCGACGCCCTCGAGGATGCGCTCGACGATGCCCTCGCGCGGGATCAGATGGGCGATGGCCTGGCGCACGCGGGCGTCGCCCAAGGGCTCGGCGCGGGTGTTGAAGCCCACGAAGTTGTACGCGGGCGCCGGCACCCGGTCGACGCCGATGGTCGGATCGGCCTCGAGCCGCGGCAGCTCGGCGCCGATCGGCCCGCCCTGGTACATGTCGACCTCGCCGGCCTCGAGCGCCAGCAGCCGGGTGCCGTCCTCAGGGATGGGTCGGAACACCACCTGGTCCACCCGCGCGCGGCCGCCCCAGTAGTCGGCGAAGGCCTCGAGCAGCAGCGCGTCGTCGCGCTGCCACGACACCACCGCGAAGGCGCCGGTGCCGGAGGGGTTGACGTGGAAGTCGGGCTCGTCGCCGCGGTCGGCGGGGACGATCGGCATGCGCGCGATGTTGTTGAGCAAGAAGGCGTTGGGCCGCGACAGTTCGAACACCACGGTGTACGGGTCGGGCGCGCGGATGGTGTCGATGTCGGTGTAGAGCGGCCGGTTCAGTGAGGGGTTCTCGGGGTCGAGCACCCACTCGAAGGTGTAGATGACGTCTTCGGCCGTGAAGGGGCGGCCGTGGTGGAAGGTGGCGTCGTCGCGCAGCGCGAAGGTGATGGCGGTGGCGTCCTCGTTGAACGACCAGCTGGTGGCCAGGCGCGGCTGCAGCCCCAGGCCGCGGTCGAACACCACCAGCGGCTCGAAGATCGTCGAGATGCGCTCGAACGAGCGCACGTCGGTGGCCACGCGCGGGTCGAGGTTGTCGGCCTCGCCGGTGGAGGCGATCACGAGGCGCTCCTGGGCGAAGGCGGCACCGCCTGCGAGGACGAGGGCGGCCGCCATGACGAGCAGACGGCGGGTGAGGGATGTGGACATGGGCACCTCCGTGGCGATGGGCGTCGCGGCATACGGACCGGCCCGAGCGGCCGGACCGCTACGCGGCGCACGCTCACCGCAGGGTCGACGACGCTGCATCTGCGGGTACGCTACCAGGGTCGTCGGGCCCGACGGGCCCGCGCACACGACCAATCGTGCCTTCGCATCGATCGGCTCGGGAGGAGCAGACCCATGACCACCAGCCCCACCGCCCGCCTCGCCTACGAGCGCCAGCACGCCGCCGATTGGTCCGCCAAGATCCTGCCACTGCGGCGGCAGGCCGAGGTGCGCGACGCCTGGCTCGAGGAGCGGCTGCGGACGGTGCTGCCCGAGGTCATGCGCCGCGAGGGGATCGACATGTGGCTCGTCGTGGCGCGCGAGTACAACGAGGACCCGGTCTTGATGAGCCTGCTGCCCGCCACGATGATGTCGGCGCGGCGACGCACGATCCTGGTGTTCCACGCCCCCAGCGACGGCGAGTTCGAGGCGCTGGCCATCGCCAACGCAGGGATCGGACTCGATCGCCACTACCGGGCCATGTGGGACAAGAGTCGCACCGAGCAGGCGGCCGAGACCCAGGCGGCGTGCTTGCGGCGGGTGGTCGAGGAGCGCGCCCCGCGTCGCATCGGCATCAACGTCGCGGAGCACTTCGCCTTCGGCGACGGGCTCACCAAGTTCGAGCACGACGCCCTGATGGCGGCGCTCGGCGACGCCCTCGCGGCGCGCACGGTGTCGGCCGAGCGTCTGGCGGTCGGTTGGCTCGAGCGGCGCACGACCGGCGAGCTCGATGCCGCGCCCGGCATCAACCTCATCGCCCACGGGATCATCGGCGAGGCGTTCTCCAGCAGGCTGATCCACCCGGGCGTGACCACCGCCCTCGACGTGGCCTGGTGGCTGCGCCAGCGCGTGAACGCGTTGGGGTTGACGTGCTGGTTCCAGCCCACGGTCTCGATCCAGCGCCAGGGTGAGCACGTCGGTGACATCGGCGCCAGCCCCGACGAGGTGATCCGGCCCGGCGACTTCTTGCATTGCGACTTCGGCCTGCACTACCTCGGCCTGGCCACCGACACGCAGCAGAACGCCTACGTGCTGCGCTTGGGCGAGGAGGTGGCGCCGGCGGGCTTGCGAGCGGCGCTGGCGACGGCCAACGCGCAGCAGGACCTCTTGGCGCAGTGCATGGTGGCGGGACGCAGCGGCAACGAGATCCTCGCCGACGTGCTCCGCGCCATGCGCGCGGCCGGGATCGAGGGCCGCATGTACACGCACCCCATCGGCTTCCATGGCCATGGCGCGGGACCGATGATCGGCATGTACGACCAACAGGCGAGCGTCCCCGGCCGGGGCGACCTGCCGCTGCACGACGACACGCTGTACTCGTTCGAGATGTTCGCCGAGGTGGCGGTACCCGAGTGGGACGGCCAGCGCGTGAAGTGCGCCACCGAGCAGATCGTGGCCTTCACGGGCGGCCGCGTGCACTTCCTCGGCGGTCGCCAGACGGAGCTGCACCTGATCTGCTAGCGAGCCGTCTGCGAGCGAGCCGGGCACGCACGCCGTCGACTCCGTGAGACCGACCGGCGCACCGCGTTGGCGCTGGTGCTGCTGGTCCTGCTGGTCGCGGCGTCTCGGGGCGAGCGCGCCCGGCCGTCCGGTGTCAGCTGCCGATGAAGACGCGGACGGACTGCCCGTCCTCGTAGCTGAACACGAGGCGGTAGCCGTAGTCCCCCATGCTCGCGTGCAGCTGGCGCGGGCGCGCGGGGTCGACGCGCACCTCGAGGCCGAGCGCACGCAGACGCTGCGCGTAGAGCAGCTTGAGCGCGCCCAGGTCGCAGCAGTCGTGCACGAACGTCACGCCGTCGCCGACGTACTCGAGCAGGCCCGACTGGGTGAGCGCGGCCGGAACGTAGACGCGCTCGAGGACGCTCTTCTGGTAGTAGTCGTCGTCGTCCTGCGGGATCTTCACGATGCCGAGGTCACCGGCGCCGAAGGTGAGCACGAGGCAGTCGTCCCACGCGAGGCCGATCGTGGTCTCGTCGGGGCCGTCGGCGAAGGTCACGGCGGCCGCGTCGATGCGCAGGGGCGCCGCGGCGCTGGCGAGCCCGACGAGGAGGCAGACGATGAGGGCGGTGGCAGGGTAGAGGAGTGTCCGGTCACGTGGCATGACTGCTCCCTAGCTGCTGGCGCTCGTGTCGCACGACACGCCGCCAGCCGTGGCAGCGGCGCCGCGCGATCGAGGCGGCGCCACCGATGGGTGTTTCTCGTTCGATGACGATTCGAGGCACCTCCCTCCGACCAGAAAGCTAGCAGAGCAGGCGTTCGCCAACCGTTCCGAAAGCGTTGCGTGAGGTCACTCGCCCGGGCGCGCAGGGGTCGCTAGCGTCGCGTTGCGCGCCCGCAGGCCGCAAGCCGGTCTCCCGACGCGCTGGCTCGGGATGGATCAGGATGCTGCCCTCGAAGGCGGCACGTTCGACATCGAACATCTGCCCGCGTTCTTCGACCATCGCACCCACGCGGTACCCCTCGACCACTGGGCCGCTCATGGCGACTTCGCCGGTCTCGCTGTCGAGCGTGCCGGCGAGGCGGGCGACGAACGACCGGTCGGGTTCAGCCGCCGTCACGATCCAGTAGAAGACGACGCTCCAGATCGGTTGGCTGGTGTCCGCGTCGATCAGCACCGTGGTGAGGACGCCTTCGAGGTCGCCCGTCACGGTGCCCACCCAGACGGTGTCCGATACCGCGGCTTTCACGAACGCGAGCTCGACCGCGGCCTGCGTCACGCCGGCAGCGGCCGACACTTCCCCGGCCGACACTTCGCCGGCCGACACGTGCAGGGTGTGGCCGGCACCGGTGAGGGCCAACACGAGCGCGAGGGTGAGCACGACGGCCGCGCCGCGCGCCGATCGTGAACGAACGAGCCCTTTGGAGTCGAGTGTTGTCATGGGAGCCTCCTCCGTCGCCACTGCGGGCGACGAGGCAGGCTAGGTAGCGGGGCGTTACGTCGCTGTCACGCGGGTGTGACGCGGGTCAGGCCGGTGCGTCGTGCAACCGCTGCAGGCCGGCGTCGACGGCCTGTCGAAAGCGGTCTGCGCTCGAGCCGTGCTCGGGGGAGTGTGCGCCCGCCAGGGCGCCGGCATCGAGCAGCGAGCTGGCCTTCGCGTACGCCTCGGCTGCTTCCCCGAGCCGGCCGCGTCGCTCGAGCAGTTGGCCCAGCAGCACGGCGGACTCGACGAGGACGGCCTCCATCTCGTAGCGCACGGCATGGGCGACGGCCAGCTCGGCGAGTTCGTCCGCCTCGGTGTCGGACTCGTCGCGCTCGGCGAGCATGGCGGCGAGGTTGCCCGCTCCGATCGCGATCTGCCAACCGTCGCCGAGCGCGATCGCGGTAGCGAGCGACTGGCGTGCGAAGGCGCAGGCCGCGTCGAGGTCGCCGCGCTCGCGAGCCAGCAGCGAGAGGTTGCAAGCCGCCGCCGCCGCCGACCAGGCGTCGCCGGCGGCATCCGCTTCGGTCACGAGGCGGTGATGCCAGGCTTCGGCTGCGCGCAAGTCACCGTCGAAGTAGGCGGCGATGCCCAGGTGGAACCAGACGAACGGGTCGACCCGCGTGCCGTGGCGTTCGAAGATCGCCCGTGCGCTCGCGGCCGTCGCGCGCGTGGCCTCGACGTCGCCGAGGCGGTGCGCGAAGATCCCGCGGCGGGCCAGCGCGCGCGCCAGCGGCAGCTCGCCGCGCTCACGATCGACCGCCGCCACGCGCTCCAGCGAGTCGACGGCGGCCTGGGTGAGCTCGGCGCCGAGCAGGTACCAGCCGCGGATCTCGAGACACCAGACGGTATCGGCGAGCGCGTCGAGCAGCTCGACGGCGTCGTGCTCGCAGGCCCAGGCCCAGGCCTGCCTGAGGTCCTGGAGCTGTGCCAGGATGGTCGTGTAGGCGTGCCACTGCCCGGCGCCGTGCCACAGCGAGCGTGCCAGCCGCGCGTGCCGCTCGGCGACGTAGCGTGCGTGCCGCTCGCGGGCTAGGGGCTCGGCGCTCGCGTCTGCGGCGAGCCGGCGCGCGGCGTGGTGCCTGACCAGCGCGTGGAGCGAGAGCCCCGCGGCCGTGCCCGGTTGCACCAGCGAGCGGTCGACGAGGCAGCGCAGCGTGTGCCTGCTGCAGGCGGCCACCGCGAGCGCTGCCTCGATCTCGAAGCGATCGGGAAACACGGAGAGGGCGGCGAGGGCGGCCTGCTCGGCGGGATCGAGCCTCGACCAGGACGGGCCCACGACGTCGGCGATCGCCAGCGGGTCGTCGTGCGCCTCGAGCACGGTGCCGAGCAGCGCCGTCGGCGGACCCAGCTGGAGCCAGCCGGCAGCGACGGTGAGCGCGAACGGTGAGCCGTCGACGCGGCGCGCGAAGCGCGCGATCGCGGCGAGGTCGGCCGGTTCGAGCCGTAGGTCGGGGCGAACCGCACGTGCTGCGCGGAGGAACAGCATCACGGCGGGTGCCGCGGTCGCGTCCGGCCCGCCCTCGTCCGCAGGGACTTGCAGGCCGGCGAGCCGCAGGATCTGCTCGCCCTCCACGCCGAGCCGCTCGCGACTGGTCAGGACGATCGTGAGCTCCGGCGCCGCCGCGAGCAGCGCGGAGATCCAGGCGGGCATCCAGGCATGCTCCTCGACTTCGTCGAGCAAGAGCACGGCAGCGCCGTCGCCGAGCCGCTCGGCGAGTTGGCGCACGGCGTCGACGTCGCCGATCTGCCAGCCGTGCGCCTGCGCCACGAGCCGGGCGGCGTCGAGGGGATCCTGCGCGCTGGCGAGGCCGACGACCGGCAGCGCCACGCCGCCGGGGCCGCCCGCGACCGCCCAGGCGTGGACGAGACGCGTCTTGCCGATGCCCCCCGGTCCGTGCACCGTGACCACCCGGGCCGCCTCGTCGGCGACTGCGTCGTCGAGGCGCACCAGATCGTGCTCGCGGCCCAGGAGCGACCGGGTGCTCGCAGCGGCGATGCCGCTCGCTCGGCCCGGCGCCATGGCTCGAGGCCGAGCCTGGGGCGCCGGGTCCCACGCTGCCGCATCCGGAGACGACGGCCGGTCGGGCGACACGGTGGCCGTGCCCAGCGCGCCGTACCCGGCGTCGGCGCTGCGCTCCCCGAGCCAGGTCGAGGCGAGCACCACGCTCTCGGCGAGGCCGCCGCCGATCTCGCGCTCCAGGACGGCGCTGACCCGCGTCAGCCGGGCAGCGGCCGCCTGCGCCTCGCCCGGCAGCTGGCGGGCGCACTGCAAGTAGACGGTGTGGATCTCGTCATCGAACGGATCTCGGTCGACCCAGGCGGCCAGTGCCGCCACCGCCGCCGCTGGCGGACCATGCCGCGACCACTGCCTTGCGGCTTCCAGGAGGAGCCTGCGCGCGCTTTCGACCAGCTGGCTGCGTTCGAGTGCGAGCCACGCCTGCCACTCCAGGTTCGGGACGAGTTCCAGGCCGTCGAGCAGCGCTGCGTGCGCCAGCGTCGCGACCGCGACGGCGTCACCACCGGCGATGGCGGCGCGCAACGCGCGGAGGTCGTGGTCGCAGTGCAGGTGGACGGTCGTGCTGCCGGCGCCGAGGCTACTGCCTTGGAGGAGGATGCGGGTCCGGTGCAGGAGTTGCCGCAGGTTCTGGCGCGCCGCGCGCTCGGTCGTGTCGGGCCAGAACACGGCGGCCAGCCGCTCGCGCGGGACCGGGGCGTCGTGGTGCGCCAGCAGTCCGATCAGCGCGGTGCGCAGGTCGACCGGCAGCGGTCGGACCGTGTCGCCCGTGAGCACCGCCGGCGGACCCAGGAGCCTGAGGGTGCTGGTCTGCACCGCCCCATCCTACTGCCCGGGCGCTCGGCACCCCGCCCACCTTGCAACCGCCGGTGGGCGGCCAGACCCAGCGCCGCGGGCCGGCCCGGCAGGCTCCCGGGGCGCCCGGGTCGCCCTCGTTCAGGAGGCGCCGCTCGCGTCGTCGGGGCGCTCTCCCGGCTCGGCGGTGGCCACCAGCGTGAGGGCCTCGGTCAGGCCCCGCAGACGGGCGGGGCCGAGCTCCTGCAGGAGCGGCGCCAGGCTTGTGGCGACCGCCGCGTGGGCGCGCTCGAGTGCCGCGCGGCCCGTGGCCGTCAGGCGCAGCGTGCGGCGCCGGGCGTCGTCGCGGGCGACGCTGCGAGCGAGATGCCCGGCTCGCTCGAGCCGGCCGAGCAGCCGTGACACCGCGTGGTCGGGCAGCCGCATGGCGCTGGCGATCTCGCCCGGACCGAGAGCGGTGTGGGCGACGTAGTCGAGCGCCACGAGTTCGACGAGTTCGATGCCCGCCGCGGCCGCGACCCGTGGGCCGAGCAGCGTCTCGAGTTGACGCATGGCGTTCCAGACGCCGTGGAGGTAGAGTCGCGCGGCCTCGCCCGATGGTCCCTGCGACACGTGAATATTGTAGAACGCAAAAGTCGTGTCTTGCAAGCATCGCAGTCCGGCAGCCGACGTGCCGGCCTCCCACACCTCAGCGCTGCGGCCGTCGTTGACAACCCGCCTCGGAGCTGCAGCCGTAAGGTGGGGGCAGGATGACCCGATCCGATCAGCCGCGCCGGCGACGGCGCATGGTGCTTCCGTGACCGCTGGCGGCCCACGGCGGCTGGTGGTGGGGGCGGCGCCGCTCATCGCCGTGGTGCGCTGGGCGCGCGCCGCACTGGCGACCGGCGCCGCAGCACTCGAACTCGACGTACCAGACCCCGACCAGGCAGGCGGCGCGGCGCCTGGCGCGCTGCGCGACGACGGTGCGGTGCAGCGTGATTGGCGCGCCTGGTGCGATCTCGCCGAGGAGCTGCGCTGCCGCATCCACACGCCCGCGGCGCTGCCGGACGGAGGCGTGCGCTTGCGGCTCACGCCCCTGGGGCCCGAGGCCCGCTGGCACGGCGGGGCCGCCGGGCGCGAGCGCTACGCCGAGGCGGCTGGGTTCGGCGCAGTGCGCAAGCTCGAGCATCCCGGCTTCCTCCTGCCGTTGCTCGCTGCGCTGGAGCGGGTCCGGCCGCCCGACCGTGGTCGCGTGCTGGTGCTCGGCTGCCACCGAGGCGACGAGATCGAGGCGCTCGGCTGGCTGGAGCCGCCGCCGAGCGAGCTCGAGGTGGTCGGGGTCGATCATGCCGCCGGACCGCTGGCAGAGGCGCGCTCGCGCTTCGGCGGGGCGCGCTTCCTCGAGCACGACGTCAACGAGCTACCGGCCGACCTCGGCCGGTTCCACCTCGCGATCGCCATCGACGTGCTCCAGGGACCGCAGGTCGACGACAAGCTCGTGCTGCGTCGCCTGGTGCAGCGGCACCTGCTGCCCTCGGGCCGGCTCGTGCTCGGCCTGCCGAACAGCCGCTTTCGGGGTGGCGAGGTGGTGTGGGGCGCGCGCACTCGCAACTACCGCGAGCCCGACCTGTCGCTCGTGGTGCGAGACCTCGCTGCCCACCGGCGCTACCTGCAGCAGCACGGCTTCGTGACGCACGTCGGCGGGCGCTACGACCTGCTGCTGTGCGCCTGCCGGCGCGCGCGGCCGGGGGCTTGACGGCGCCGGCTGGCGTCACTGCGGCGCCACGTCGAGCGCGGCCTTGTCGAGCGCGCGCAGCTCCGAGAAGCGGAACGAGAACGCCAGGCTCGCGGCGGCGGCGGCCGCGGCCACGCCGAACAGCAGCGGGTAGCCGGTCAGGGCCGCGAGCGCCCCGACCGCGACCGGGGCCAGGCTCGGCAGGGCCAGGATGCTGTTGGCGACGCCGACGTAGAGCGGCCGCTGCGGCGCGGGCGAGACGGCGTAGAGCAGGTTCCACGCGGCGATGCCCATGCCCGAGTTGCCGGCGGCGGAGAGCGCGAACACCAGCGCGAAGCCGGGCCAGGTCGGCATCAGCAGCGCCACGAGCGGAGCCGCCATCAGGCACGCCACCGACACCTGCAGCACGCTCACGTTCTGGCCGCGGTCGGCGGGGCGGCGGAAGGCGAAGTTGACGGCGATCGAGGCGAAGGTGGCCACGATCACGAACGTCCCCAAGGCCGCAACCGGGGCGCCCAGGCTGGTGATGGCGTGGATGGCGTAGAACGGCTCCGCCATGAGCGCCAGCAGACCCAGGAAGCGGACGCGCAGGTAGCGCCGGAAGCTGACGTCCACGCGCAACACGTCGGGCAGGCGCCGCAGCATGGCCGCGAGCGGCTCCTTGAGCGCCGGCACCCCGGCCGGCTCGCGCACCAGCGCGAACGACAGGTAGGCGCCGGCCACCAGCACGCTGCCCAACAGGAACACCACGCCGAAGTCGTGCGGGAACACCAGGCCGATGTCGAACACGCGCCGCAGCACCAGGCCCGCGATCAGCGCCAGCACCCCGCCGATGGCGTTGCGCAGGGCCCAGAAGGTCCCGAGCCGGTAGTGCGGCACCACCTTGGCGGTGACGTCCGCGAAGGGCACCCCGCCGATGCCGCCTGCCACCGAGTTCAGCGCCAGCACCACCAGCGTCACCGGGATCAGCACCCGCGGCTCGTCGCCCACCAGGAACACGGTGGTGGTCAGCACTCCGAGCACCAGGATCCGCAGCGTGGAGGTGCGGCGGTACAGCGGCAGCTTGAACGGCTGGTGCGCGAGCCGGCTGGCGACGAAGAGCTGCGGCAGGAACCAGCCGCCGACCCGCAGCGCCGGGATCAGGCCGATCACCCATCCGGGTGCCCCGAGCGCGGCCAGGAACGGCGCCAACACCAGGCCGCTGTGGAAGAACGCCTCGCCGCCGTTGACCAGCACGCCGTTGTAGACACCCAGCCAGAAGTTGCGGTTCGGTACGCCCCACCCCTTCGCTTGCACGCCGGCATCCTACAGCCGCCAGGAGGGCCGGGCTCACAGGAGGGCCGGGCTCAGCGGTCCGGCGCCGGACAGGAACCGTCGCGCGCGGAGCGCTCCACCACCCCGCCGTAGCCGTCGATGCGCTGCGGCAGCGCCGCGGTAGCGAAGGGCTGGAAGCCGGCCGGGTCGAACGTCGTGTAACACACGACGAGCGGCTCGAACCACACGTCGACGAGCGTCACCGCCGAGCGTGGCGGCGCGTCCCACGCCCGCAGCGCACGCCCCCCGATGCCGCCGCTGAAGAGCAGCTCGAGACCCTCCCAGCGGCCCGGGTAGTAGGCCGCCTGATGGCCGCTGACGTAGCCGTCGACGGCGTGCTCGAGCATGATGTCGCGCAGCGAGGCCGCCTCCCAGATCACCTCGCCCTGACGATCGCGGCCCACCGCGATGCCCACGAGCGGCAGGTGCCCCATCACGAGCCGCACGCCGGCCTCGCGCGCCGGCGCCGAGCCGAGCGCGCCCTCGAGCCAGGCCCGCTGCTCGTCGTCGACCACCGGGCCGGAGGCGTCGATCACGGCGACGAGCAGCGGTCCGCTGCGCACGAGGGCGGTGAACGGGGCGGTCGCCGGGCCGACGACGTCGAGGCCGTGCCAGTGCTCGGGGCGCGCCCAGTACGCGGCCGCCGCCTCGCGCTCGCGCGCGAACGCGAACGAGCCATCTCGGCCGCGTAGGTTCGACGCGTCGTGATTGCCCATCGTGGCGACGTAGTGGATGCCGGCGGCGCGCAACCGGGCGGCGACCGCCGCGTCGAAGGCGTCCCACATCGCCGCGAAGCGATCGTCGGGGAGCGTGTGATGCTGGCCGGCCACGAGGTCGCCGGGCATCAGCACCACATTGGGGAGCCAGACGTCGACGATGGCGGCCATCACGCGAGCCACCGCCGCAGGGTAGGTGAGGCTGCCGTACGGGCCGTTGAAGTCGCCGAACACCACCGCGCGCATGTCGCCACGCGGCGGATCGTGGACCGCGGCGTCGCGCGCGGCGCTCCACGGCGCGAAGCAGGCGAGCACGGCGAGCAGCGCGTTGACTCGCACGAGACCGGACCGCGTCACAGGGGGCAGCGTCATCGCGACAGTATGGCCCACGCCGCCGGACCGGGTGACGCGCTACCATCGCCGGTATGGAACCTCTTCACGACCTCCCGCGGCACGCGACCGAGAATCGCGCGTACTGGAACGGCATGGCCGACGACTGGATCGCTTCGGGCGAGCACTCCTGGCGCCAGGACGAGCCCACCTGGGGGAACTGGGCGGTGCCGGAACGCGACGTCGAGATGCTGCCTGTCGACATGCACGGCATGCGTGCCGTCGAGCTCGGCTGTGGAACGGGGTATGTGTCGGCCTGGATGGCGCGGCGCGGCGCCGAGGTCACGGGGATCGACCTCTCGGAGCGTCAGCTCGAGACGGCGCGGCGGCTCGCGGACCAGCACGGCGTGGCGCTGACGCTGGTGCACGGCAGCGCCGAAGCGACGCCGTTCGCGGACGAGGCCTTCGACTTCGCCATCAGCGAGTACGGCGCGGCGATCTGGTGCGATCCCGCGGTGTGGATCCCCGAGGCGTACCGGATCCTGAAGCCCGGCGGCCGCCTGGCGTTCCTCGGTAACCACCCGCTGACGCACGTGTGCGGCCCGCTCGACGGCAGTCTCGTGGGCGAGCAGTTGGTTCGGCCGTACTTCGACATGCGGGAGTTGGACTGGACCGAGGTCGCGGTCGACCCCGGCGGCATCGAGTTCTGCCTCGGGCACGCCGACTGGTACGCGCTGTTCCGGCGCGTCGGCTTCGTGGTCGAGGACTACCGCGAGCCGCGTCCGGCCGAGGGCGCCCGCGACAACCCGTTCCCCGTCTCGGCGGCGTGGGCACGGCGCTGGCCGAGCGAGCAGGTGTGGAAGGTCCGCAAGACCGCCGCGCCGGGAGCGACGCCATGACGCTCGATCACCTCATCCTGGCGGGACCCGACCTCGAAGCGCTCGAGGCGCTGGTGCAGGGGCGCACCGGCGTCACCCCGGTGCGCGGCGGACGGCACCTGGGGCATGGCACGCACAACGCCCTGATCGGCCTCGGCGAGCGCAGCTACCTCGAGTTGCTCGCCACCGATCCCGCCCAGGGCGGCGGCCCGTTCGCCGCGACCATCGCCCACCTGGGCGCCCCCGCGCTCCACACCTGGTGCGCCGTCGCGGGCAACGCTGCGACCGTCGCGGAGCACGTGCGTTCGCTCGGCTTGACGCCGCGGCGCGAGCGCATGCAGCGCCGGCGCCCCGACCGGAGCATGCTGGTCTGGGAGATCGTCTTCGTGGACGGGCATCCGTACGGTCCGCTGGTGCCCCTGTTCATCGACTGGCAGAAGACGAAGCACCCTGCCGCGAAGTTGCCGCGCGGGGTGACGCTGGCGTCGCTGGTGTTGACCCACCCCGACGCCGACGGCCTCACCGACCTGCTGGCGCGCCTCGGCGGTGTGCCGGAGCCGGTGCGCGTCGAACACGGCGCGGCGGCGGGCATCGCCGCCGAGCTGCGTCACGCCGGTGGCACGTGGACGGTCGAGGGGCCACCGGTCGACGCCGGCGCCCCCCCGGAGGCTACGGCCGAGTAGGGCGGCCGCGCTCGCCCGCAAGTCGCCCCGCCCGAATCTCGCTCACTCGCCGCCCAGCGCGTGCACCAACTGGTCGAGGTCTGCTTGCGCCTCGGCGCGCTCGCTCGCGAGCGCCTCGAGCCGCCGGCCGATTTCGGCCAGCGTGTCTTCCTGCTCGGTCAACTCGGCGACGTAGCGCCGGTACAGCGCCGAGTTGCGCTCCAGCGCCGCCATGTTCTGACGCAGGCGGCCCTGGTCGGCGTAGATGGCGTCGCGACGCTCGCGCTCGGCGCGCAGCGCGCGGTCGAGCCGCACGAGTTCGCGCTGCAGCGCCGCGATGGCCTCGAGCTGCGCGCGCGTATCGACGTCGAGGTCGAGATCCTGCAGGTACACCTCGAGCCGTTCGAGCGGCACGCTCGTCACCGCTACCCGGCGCGACTCGACGCGCTCCAGCACCACCTCCAGCCGACACGGCTCGGTCCCTTCACAGACCACCTGCGTGGGCACGCCCGGGTCGGCGGCGGCGTCGGCAACGGCGCCACCGAGCGCCACGCCGAAGCGGTAGGCGCTCGGGGTGCGCGCGGGTGCTGGCGTCGGGGCCACCACCTGGTAGCCGGCGCGGCGCGCCTGCTCGATCACCACGAAGCGCTCCACGTCGCCGCGCGGCTCGAGCAGGTAGCTGCTGCGCAGCCTGGTGCGGTGCTCGCTCTCGAGCAGTCCGCCCACCAGTCGCACCGCCACCACCCGCTCGGGCTCGCTGCTGGTGGTGACGTCGAGCACCACGTCGAGGTCGAGGGCGTAGCTGAGCACGCGGTCGTCG
>SLRS01000262.1 GCA_007130855.1 Trueperaceae bacterium
AGAGCTACTTCGACGTCCGCGAAGGCAGCCCCGGCACCCTGCTCGCACCGATCGACACCGGACGCTACGAGGTCCGCTACGTGAGCAACCAGGGCTACCGCACCCTCGCCAGCGCGCCCGTCACGATCACGCCGCTATCGGTCGGCCTCGAAGCGCCGAGCGAGGTCGGGCCTGGCACCACCTTCCCGGTGGTCTGGCGCGGCCCTGCCGGCCTCGGCGACTACGTCACCATCGTCCCCGAGGGTGCCGCCGAAGGTCACTACGAGAGCTACTTCGACATCCGAGACGGTAGCCCGGGGATGCTCACCGCAGCCGAGGAAGCCGGTCGCTACGAGATCCGTTACGTCTCGGCCCAGGCATACCGGACGCTCGCAACCGTCAGGATCGAGGTGCGTTGAGGTCGCCGGGTGGCTCGGCGGAAAGGGTTCGGCGGACGAGCCGCCACAGCGGCTCGCTGAGCGAAACGTGGTAGCGGTGGGGATTGCGTAGCCGCCTCACACCGACGTCCAAGCGCACCTCGTCGCGCTCGCGGCGCGCACGGAGCGCGGCGATGTCGACCCTCTCGCTGCGCCTCGTGCCCTCCTCCCAGGCCACCTCGAGGAGTGGCTCCACGGCGCTCACGTCCGCGGCCGACAGGCGGCGGCGGCGCTCGTCGCGGGGATGGTGCAGTTGCAGGCCGCCCGCGGCGTCGGGTCGTTCGTCGTGCAGCGTCATGAGATCGGCCGTTGCCATGTCGCGGGCGTCGTACACGCGGTACAGCGCCTTGGCGCCGGGAATGGTGGCCTTCTCCGGCGAGTCCGAGCGCTTGACGCTCGGCACCCAGCCGGCGTCGCCCTCGACGGCGACCAGCTTGAACACCCCGTCGAGCGATGGGGCTCCGTGACTGGTGATGAGCCGCGTGCCCACGCCATAGGCGAGCCGGTCGAGCACGCGTTGCGGCTCGAGCCCCAGGGCCGCCGCCTCCTCCTCGACCTGCTGGCGCACCTGCCAGATGGTGAGCTCGTCGAGCTGGTTCGATAGCGTGATCGTGGCGTCGGGGAAGCCGGCAGCATCGAGTTCGCGGGCGACCCGCACGGCCAAGTGGGCCAAGTCGCCGGAGTCGAGCCGGACACCGCGCGGCTCGTGGCCGAGCCGCCTCAGCCGCTCGAACACGGCGATGGCGTTCGGGAGCCCGCTCGCGAGCGTGTCGACGGTGTCGAGCAGCAGCACGCAGTCGTCCGGGTAGCTCTCGGCGAAGCACTCGAAGGCGTCGGCCTCGCTGCCGCCGCTGGCCATGAACGCCTGCACGAACGCGTGTCCATGCGTCCCCCTGGACTCGAGCCCAAGCCGGAGGCTCTCCGCCACGTTCGAACTCGCATCGACCCCGCCGATCAGCGCGGCACGTGTCCCTGCGAAAGCCGCGTCGCCCTGGGCACGGCGCATGCCGAACTCGAGCACCGCTCCGGCGCCCGCCGTGCGGCGCAGGCGAGCCGCCTTGGTGGCCACCAGGGTCGCGTAGTTCAGGTGGTTCAGGAGCGCCGTCTCGAGCAGCTGCACGATTGCGAGCGGTCCCTCGACGACCGCGAACGGCGCCTCGGCATGCACGACCCGCCCCTCGGCCACGCTCAGCACCCGGATGCCGGGCCAGCCGCGCAGGCTGGACAACCATGCCAGGAACGCGTCGTCGAAGAGCCGACCGCCGCCGGCGCCGCGCAGCGCCCGCAGGTCGGTGCGGTCTTCATCGGAGAGGGTCGCGCGCGCCATCCAGGTGAGCAACTCGTCGAGTCCCGCGAAGACGGCATACCCCGCCTGATGCGCGCCGTAGTCGGGTGGCTTCCGGAAGAAGGCATCGAAGCGGACCTGCCGCTCGGCGAGACCGTGCTGGCGGTAGGCCTGCGCCATCGTGAGCTGGTAGTGGTCGGTGAACAGCAGGGTGTCACGCTGCGCTCGCTCTCGCATCGGAGCCTCCTCGCGACGCGAGCGGCCGGCGCGGCCGCGCCGCGGGCCGCTGCACGACGCCGATGACGCGTCGCCACCCATCATCCACCACCGCCGACGGCGATGCCCGTTCGGCAACCGGTGCCCGCCACGCCAGCTCGTATCATCCGGCAGGAGGTAGTGATGGACGCGCGCACCCCACCACACGAGCGCCTGCGCATCGAGCCGGGCCCCGTGGCGCGGCGCATCGAGCGCTTCATCGAGGGTACGGTGCGCGGGCACTTCGGCTTCGACAAGGTCGTCCTGGGCCTGTCCGGCGGCGTCGACTCCGCCACGGTCGCCGTCTTGGCCGTGCGTGCACTCGGCCCCGCGAACGTCATCGCCCTGCGGCTGCCGTACCGCGACCTCGCTGCCGCCGATGTGCAGCGCGCCGAGCGGCTGGTCGACGCACTCGGGTTGACGAGCGAAACCGTCGACATCACCCCCATCGTGGACGCCTACGCGCAGGGGCGCGCGGGGATGGACTGGCATCGGCGTGGCAACGTGCAGGCCCGCGTACGGATGCTGGTGCAGTTCGACTTGATGAAGGCCTACCACGCCCTCCCGATCGGCACCGGCAACAAGAGCGAGCGCCTGCTCGGCTACTTCACCGAGCACGGTGACGACGCCCCACAGGTCGAGCCACTGGGCGACCTGTTCAAGACCCAGGTGTGGCCACTCGCGGAACACCTCGGCGTTCCGCGGGAGGTGATCGAAGCCGCCCCCAGCGCCGGCCTGGAGCCTGATCAGACCGACGAGGGCGACTTCGGCATGCCCTACGCGACGATCGATCTGGTGCTCGTGCACATGGAGGGCGGCTTCGACGACGCGGCGATCCGCGATCTCGGTGTGCCGCAGGAGGCGATCGACGCAGTCCGCGCCCGCGTCCTCGCGACCCACCGCAAGCGTCTGCCGACGCTGACCCCACAGCTGCAGGACGTGCCGGCCGATCCGACGCGCTACCTCAGTGGCGCCTTGCGCTGACCGAACGCGCGTCGCCGGTGGCGCTGGAGCTCACGCGAAGCGAATGCCCCCGCTTGACGTGACCCTCCCGCCGTACAAGAACGTGACCTGCCGCAGCAACGTCGCGTGATCGAAGGGCGTCATTGCCGCCACGGCGTCGTCGGCGACCACCACGCCATAGTGCCGCAACCCGGCGGAGCCGGCGGTGTGCAGCACGCAGATGTTGGCGACGGTCCCGACGATGACGAGTTCGCGCACGCCGAGGACTCGTAGGCGGTGGTCGAGCGGCGTGCCGTAGAAGGCGTCGAAACGCACCTTGCGGATGATCTCGTCGCCCGGCGCCGGTGCGAGCTCGCTCACGATCTCGGCGCCCCACGTGCCGGCTCGGGCATGCACGCCCCAGACCTCGAACTCGGGGTCTCCTTCCGGGTGCCAATCCTGGGTGTACACCACCCGGACGCCGGCTGAGCGCGCACGCGCGAGCAGGCTCGCGATGCGCGCGCTGGCCTTCGCTGCGTCGGACCCGTAGAGTGCCCCGTCAGGGTGCACGAAGTCGTGCTGCATGTCGACGACGATCAGCGCGGCCGAGCGCGCCGGGACGGTGATCGAGTCTTCGCGCGGGATGTCGGGGATCGTGACGCTGGTCATGGCTGGCCTCCTCGGGCCGACGCCGCGGCTCAGTACCCGCCGGTGACCTCAACGGCTGCGCCCACTACGTACGAGGCGGCGTCGGAGGCGAGGAACGACACGACCTCGGCGACTTCCTCGGGCTGGCCCCAGCGGCCGAGCGGTACCGAACGCCGCACCGCCTCCGCCCCCGCCGCGAGCGCCGGCCGCAGCATGTCCGTCTCCACCTTGGCCGGTATCACGGCGTTCACGCGCACGCCGCAGGGAGCGAGCTCCCGAGCCAGCGCGCGCGTGAAGGCTAGCACGCCACCCTTGGCGGCGGCGTAGTGGGCGCCGGAGGTGCCGCCCGTCAGCGCGGAGCTCGACGACATCGTGACGATCGCTCCCGAGCCCTGCTCGAGCATGACCGGCGCGGCGTGACGACAGCAGAGGAAGGTGCCGGTCAGGTGCACCTCGAGCATCTCGCGCCAACGCCGCTCGTCGAGCTCGAGGAAGGCGGCGCCGTGGAACACCCCGGCGCAGGTGACCAGCACATCGAGCCGGCCCCAGCGCGAGGTGATCGCCGCGACGAGCCCCTCGACGGCGGCGTTCGAGGCGACGTCGCCCGACAGCGCCAGCGCCTCGGCTCCCTCGGTCATCAGCGCTGCCGCGACGCTGGCGCAGGCGCCCTCGTCGCGGGCGTTGATCCCGACCGCATGGCCGTCGCGAGCGAAGCGCCGCGCCACCGCCAGGCCGATGCCGCGGGTCGCGCCGGTCACGAGTGCCACGCGGCGGCTCACTGCGCCGTGTACCCTCCGTCGACGGCGAGCACCGCGCCGGTGGCGTAGGACGCGGCGTCCGAGGCGAGGAAGAGGATCGCCTCGGCGATCTCCTCGGGCCTGCCGAGCCGGTCGAGGGGGCGCACGCTGCCCAGGCGCCTGAGCGCAGCCTCGGGATCGGCCTCTCGAGCGACCGCTTCCTGCACCAGCGGCGTGAGCGTCGTGCCGGGGCAGACGCAGTTGACGCGGACGTGCCCGGCGGCGAAGTCCAGCGCCATGCTCTGGGTGAGCGAGACGAGCGCGGCCTTGGAGACGTTGTAGGCGGTCTGGTTGGCGAGGCCGACCAGGCCGGCCTCGCTGGCGACGTTGACGACGCTGCCGCCTCCACGCGCCAGCATCAGCGGCAGCACGTGCCGGGCGCAGAGGAATGCGCCGGTGACGTTGACCCGCATCAGCTGCTCCCACTGCTCGAGCGTCGTGGTGGTCACCGTGCCCTTGAGATAGACGCCGGCGTTGTTGACGAGCACGTCGATGCCGCCCCAGGCTGCGGCGACCTGTCCGACGGCAACCTCGATCGAGCCTTCGTCGCCGAGGTCCGCCGGGACCCAGAGCGCCTCGTGGCCGTGCTCGCGGCAAGCCGCCGCGACGGCCTCGCCGTCCTCGCCGACCAGGCCGCCGAGGGCGACGTTCGCGCCCTCGCGTGCGAAGGCGAGCGCCGTGGCCCGCCCGATGCCCCTGCTCGCCCCGGTCACGAGCGCGATCTTGCCAGGAAATCGCATCCTTCAGCCCTCCGGCCGCTGGCGATAACCCAGCAGGCTGTAGACGAGCACGATCAGCACGATGATGATCCCCGAGAACACGTACTGCACGAAGTAGTGGATGCCGAGGTAGGTCAGGGCGTTGGCCATCATCCCGAGCAAGAGCGCGCCACCGATGGAGCCCCAGATGCGCGGCACGCCGCCGTACAGGGCCGTGCCGCCGATGATGACCGCGGCGATGGTGTGGATCTCGTAGCCCTCGCCGACCAGGCCGTGGACGGCGTTGAGGCGACCGAGCATGATCACGCCCGCGACGCCTGCGAGCAGGCCCATGAACATGTAGTGGAACATCTTGTAGCGCTCGACCGGGATGCCCGCCTCGACGGCAGCCTTGCGGTTCCCGCCGATGGCGATGGTGTAGCGGCCGAAACGGGACCGGGTCATCAGCACGTAGCCGACGACGGCGACGAGGGCGGCGACGATCACGGCCATCGGGATCTGGTCGAACAGCCGGTAACGCCCCAGGAAGCGCACGGTGTCGGAGAACCGGAACAGCGTGTGCCCCTCGATCACCACCAGCACGACGCCGCCGAAGGTGATCCAGGTCGCCAGCGTCGCGATGAAGTCGGGCATCTTGAGCCGCGTCACCAACAAGCCGTTGATGGTGCCCAACAGGACCCCGACGCCGAACGCAGCGAAGATAGCCAGCACCTCGGGGATCGCGGTGAACTTCACCAGCCACGCCAGCGTCAGCGCCGTGGCGCCCGTCATCGCGCCGACCGAGAGGTCGATGCCGCCGCCGGTGATCACGAAGGTCATGCCAACCGCGAGCACCATGAACACCGACGCCTGGATCAGGATGTTGCGCATGTTGACGACGGTCAGCCAGTCGTCTCGCATGAAGACCATGAACACGCCGAAGACGAGGATCCCGATCCACGGCCCGAGCAGGGTGAGCCAGTACGACACCGGCCGCTGACCGACGACCCGGTCGAACGGGCGGCGCCGCAGGCGGCGATCAGCGGCTCTCGGGACGTCCGTCGCCACGGTGGGCCTCCTCTCGTGATGATGCCGGCACGGGCCCCTCGCGCGTCACGAGCTTCTCCTGGAGGCGCCCGACCATCAGTGCGATCGCCTCTTCGGGCGTGATCTGGTCCTTGGGCACGTCGCCTACCTTGCGCCCGCGGCGTACCACGACGAGCCGGTCGGCGACCGCGAAGACGTGCTCGAGATTGTGGCTGATGACGATCACGGCCACGCCGGCCCCGCGCAGCCGTTGGATGATGGCGATGGTGCGCTCGACCTCCTCGACGCCGAGCGAGGCCATCGGCTCGTCGAGGATCACCAGGCTGGCCTCGGCGTAGATGGCCCGGGCGAGGGCGATCGCCTGCTGCTGCCCGCCCGACATCAGGAAGATCGGCTCCCAGCGTCCCTTGAAGTCCATGCCGAGCTGCTCGAGCAGGATGCGCTCGGCCTCGATCCGCATGCGCTCGTTGTCGAGCAGTTCGATGAAGCCCAGGTAGCGCTTGGTGAGCTCCTTGCCGAGGAAGACGTTCTGGTAGGCGTTCATGACACCGACCAGCGAGAGCTCCTGGTACAGGACCTCGATGCCGAGCTGCTGGCTGTCGCGGCGGCTGCGGATCTCGACGGGCTCGCCGCGGTATCGGATGGTGCCGCCGTCGGGCGGGTAGATACCGGTGATGACCTTGATCAGCGTCGACTTGCCGGCTCCGTTCTCGCCGACGAGCGCCACCACCTCGCCGGGCTCGATCGCGAAATCGACGTCGTCGAGCGCCCGGACACCGCCGAAGCGCTTGGTGATACCGGAGAGCTCGAGCAGGACCGGAGGTGATGCCACGTGGACCTCCTGAACACGGAGGTCCCGGCCGGCCACGACCGACGTGGCCGTGCCGGGACCCGTGAGGTGACAGGTCGCTAGCGGTAGACCTCCAGGTCGCCGCTGTAGCGGAAGGCGTACTCGAGGATCGCGTCGATGTCCTCGCTGGTCGCCGTGTCGTCGACGAGCTGCATCTCGCCCGACACACCGAGCGGAACCTCGTCGATGCGGCCCTCGAGGTCGTACTTGATGATCTCGGCAAGCGCGACGCCCCAGTCGTCCTGCATGCGCATGACGGTGGCGTGGAGGTTGCCCTCGAGCAGGTGGAGCTGCTCTTCGGAGCCGCCTCCCCAGCCGTTCAGCAGGATCTCGCCGGCACGGCCCACCTCGTCGAGCGCCTCGACCGCGCCGATCGCCATGGCGGTGCTGACGATGTGGATGTGGTGGATGTTGGGGTAAGCGCCGACGATGTTGAGCGTCGCCGCGTAGCCCTGATCCCGCGCCCAGTTCGCATACGTTTCGTGTACGACGTCGAAGCCGGCCTCCTCGAACATCTGCTTCGGAACGCCGGAGCGCTGATCGTCGGTGATGCCGGGGATGCCGCGCAGGTGCGCCACCTGGGGCGTCCCTTCGACCTCGCGCTCGAGGCGCTCGACGAAGTACTCACCCAGGATCTGCCCACCCTCGGCGTGCGAGAAGCCGACGTAGGCCAAGGGCTGGCCGCCCTCGGGGTAGCGGGCCTCGCCCCACTCCTGGAGCGGGGTGGTGTAGTTCCACACGATCACGCCGACGCCCGACTCGATGAGCTCCTCGAGCATCGACATCTGCACCAGGATCTCGGTGGGACCGACGATGGCGTAGTCGTAGTTGCGCGCCATCACCGTCTCGAGGTGGGCGAGTTGGAGCGAGTGGTCGTCGTGCGAGGTACCGAAGGTGTCGAGCCGGTACGGTACCTCGAGCTCGTCGAGGCGACCCACCAGCCCCGCGTGGCCTCTCGCCCACGCGTCGGACAGGTCGAGGCTCGGGAACACCAGCGCGATGGTGACGGGTTCGGTCACCTCCACGCCCAGCGGCACGGCGTCGGCTCGGATCACCTCGCGGAAGGCGTCGAACATCTGCTGGTCGAAGCCGGGCACTTCGTAGTGCTCCCAGAAGTCGCCCTCCTGGGCATGCGTCGTGGCGAGC
>SLRS01000007.1 GCA_007130855.1 Trueperaceae bacterium
AGCGCGACCGACGTCCCGCGGAGCGCCACGGAGAGGTGCCGGAGTGGTTGAACGGGACGGTCTCGAAAACCGTTGTACTGCAACGCGGTACCGTGGGTTCGAATCCCACCCTCTCCGCCACGATCACGCCCGGACGAAACCCATCGTCCGGGCGTCGTCTCGCGCCCCCGCCGCTACCAGGCGGTCGCGCCGAGCGGCTTGGAGGAAACCGCCATGCCCGTGACCGTCGTCGATCACCCCTTGGTGCAGCACAAGCTCTCGATCCTGCGCGACCAGAACACCACCGTGCGCGACTTCCGTGCCCTGTGCGCCGAGATCAGCATGCTGATGGCGTTCGACGCGATGCGCTCGTTGCCGCTCGAGGACGCGCTGGTGGAGACGCCCGTCGCCAGCGCCCGGGTGCGCCGGCTGGCGGGCAAGAAGCTGGCGCTGGTCGCGATCTTGCGAGCCGGCCTGGTGATGGCCGACGGGATCCTCAGTCTCGTGCCGGGGGCGCGGATCGGCCACGTCGGCCTGTACCGTGACGAGACCACCTTGGAACCGGTGCGCTACTTCCTGAAGTTGCCGAGCGACATCGCCGAGCGCGATGTGTTCGTGCTCGATCCGATGCTCGCGACCGGCGGCAGCGCCGTCGCGGCCCTCGACCTGCTGGTCGAGCGCGGCGTACGCGCACCGCGGCTGCTGTGCATCCTGGCGGCACCCGAGGGCGTGGCGCGGGTTCAGGCGAACCATCCCGACGTCGAGATCATCCTGGCGGCGCTCGACGAGCGCCTCAACGCCAAGGGCTACATCGTGCCCGGCCTCGGTGACGCAGGCGACCGCATCTACGGCACGCGCTGAGCAGGCTGGGGTATGAGGTTGTCGTCAAGCGCTTCGATCGGCGGGTGGTAGCATGACTGGCGTGCCGGCGTCGATGGTGACCTACGTCCCGCTCGTCCTGGTCGCGTTCTTCATGGCCCTCGTCACGGTCGCCCTGCTGGTGCCGCAGGTGCGTCGCTTCGCGCACCGGGTCGACGCGGTGCAGATCGGCGGCACGCGCCACGGGCTGGGCCGCAGGCAACACGAGGGGGCGATCCCCAACATCGGCGGCATCGCCATCCTGGCCGGCTTCCTGGTGGCCATGGTGGTCGGCAGCATCCTCGCACCGAAGCTGCTCGACAGCCTGCGCGTCGAACTGCTCGCGATCGTCCTGGGCGGCTCGCTGATGGCGCTGGTCGGCTTCATCGACGACATCTGGGAGGTGCCGGCCGCGATGCGGCTGGCCTCCCAGTTCCTGGCGGCCGGTATCCTGGTGGTCAACGGCGTCACCATCGACTTCATCACCAACTACTTCGGCGACACGCCCTACGTCTTCATGCCGGAGCTGCTGGCCGTGGCGCTGACCCTCTTGTGGGTGGTCGGCTTCACCAACGCGTTCAACTTCATCGACGGGCTCGACGGACTCTCGTCGGGCATCGCCGCCATCTCCAGTCTCAGCCTGCTGGCGGTCGCCCTGCAGTTCCCCGACCGCGGTGCCTCGGTGCTGATCCTGGCGGCGCTGGCCGGAGCCGCACTGGGCTTCTTGCGCCACAACTTCAACCCCGCCACCATCACCATGGGCGATTCCGGCGCCTACTTGCTGGGCTACGTGCTGGCGGCCGTGTCGGTGCTCGGGGCGTTGAAGGTGACCGCCGCCGTGACCGTGGCGGCGCCGGTGCTGATCCTGGCGCTGCCGGTGCTCAACATCACCCAGGTGACGGTGCGGCGCCTGCACCGCGGCGTGAACCCGGCCATCGCCGCCAACGACCACCTGCACGACTTGCTGCGTAGCCGCAGCGCGAGCCCGCGCGTGACCGTCTACGTGCTCTGGGCGGCCACGCTGGTGCTCGGTGTGCTCGGGATGCTGCTGTCGCAGACGCCGCCGGTGCTGCTCGCGGCGACCGTGGTGGCGGCGGTGCTGCTGATCGCGCTGGTCTCCTACCTCCGCCTGCGCGAGGTCGGCGCCGCGCCGCGGCGGGCGTTGGCCGGCGTGGTCGCGGACGACACCAGCGAGCGGTGAGCGCGCTCGCCGCGGCCGGGCCCGCCCTCGCGGTGCGGGTGGTGGTCGCCTTCGGCACCAGGCCCGAGGCCTCGAAGATGGCGCCGGTCGTGCACGCCCTCCAGCGCCACGGGGTGCTCGAGCCGCGGGTCCTGGTGACCGGCCAGCACCGCGAGCAGCTCGACCGCATGCTCGCGGTGTTCGAGCTCGTGGCGCACGACGACCTCGACCTGATGCGCCCCGGTGCGCGCCTGAGCGATGCCTTCGGCCGCATGCTGCCGGCGGCGGCGGCGGCGCTGCGGCGCGAGTCCCCGGCCTTCGTGCTGGTCCACGGCGACACCCTCACGACCGTGGCGGTGGCCCTGGCGGCCTTCTTCGAGGGCCTGCCGGTGGCGCACGTGGAGGCCGGTCTACGCTCGTTCGACCTCGCCGAACCGTTTCCGGAGGAGGCCAACCGGCGGCTGACCGACGTGGTCACCGAACTCGACCTGCCGCCCACGCCCCTGGCGCGCGAGCACCTGCTGCGCGAGGGCAAGGACCCGGCGCACATGGTGGTGACGGGCAACACCGCCGTCGACGCGGTGCGTTGGGCCGTGCGTCGCTCGGCCCTGCCCGCGCACGTCCCGCCCGGCCGGCCGCTGGTGGCAGTGACGCTCCACCGGCGCGAGAACCTGGCGGTGATGCCTGGCCTCGCCCGCGCCGTGGCGACCGCGGCGCGCGCCTATCCCGACCACGTCTTCGTCTACCCGATGCATCGCAACCCACTCGTGCGCGCGGCGGTCGTGCCGGTGCTGGGCGCCCTGCCGAACGTCCTGCTCGAGGACGACTGGGATTACCTGGCGATGCTCGCGCTGTTGCGCGCGGCCACGCTGATCGTCACCGACTCGGGCGGGCTGCAGGAGGAGGGAGCCGCCCTCGGCACACCCGTCGCCGTGCTGCGAAACGTCACCGAGCGGCCCGAGGGCCTGGCGGCCGGCACGCTGCGGCTGCTCGGCAACGACCCCGATGCGGTGGCCTCGGCCTTGACGGCGCTCCTCGGCGATCGTGACGCCCTGGGGGCGATGCGCGCCGCGAGCAACCCGTACGGCGACGGGAACGCGGGCGAGCGGGTCGCCGCCGCCGTGGCGTGGCGCCTGGGGCTCGGCGAACGACCGGCCGACTGGCGGCCCGCCGCGCCGCCGGCGCATGGCTGAAGCCGCCGCCGAGCACGTCCTGCGCTGGCACAGGCCGGCCGCCGGCACCGTCCGCGACGGCGACACATGGGTGTGGCGTTGGCGGCATGCGCAGGTGATGGGTGTCGTCAACGTCACGCCCGACAGCTTCTCCGACGGCGGGCGCACCTTTGCGCCCGACGCGGCCATCGCCGCCGGCAGCGCCGCCTGGCGCGCGGGCGCCGCCGTGATCGACGTGGGGGGTGCCTCGAGCCGACCCGGGGCCGAGCCGGTGGCGGCAGAGGTCGAACTGGACCGGGTGCGGCCGGTGCTGCGCGGCCTGCGCTCGGCCTGCCTGCCGGCGCGCCTCTCCATCGACACGTCGCGGCCGGAGGTGGCGACCGTGGCATTGGCCGAGGGGGCCGACCTGGTCAACGACGTGACCGGGCTGCGGGATCCGGAGCTGCGGCGCGTCTGCGCCGAGGCCGGGGTGCCGGTAGTGATCGGCCACCTGAGCGGCCCGGCCCCGCCGGCGCGCGCGGGCACGCGCCGCGAGGCGCCCGTCGAGGACGTGGTGAGCGAGGTGCGCGAGGCGTTGCTGGCGGCCGCCGAGCGGGCGCTGGCGGCCGGCGTACCCTCGCTCGTGCTCGATCCCGGGATCGGCTTCGGCAAGCGCCTGGAGCACAACCGTGAGCTCCTGCTGGCGACCGATCGCCTGGCAGCGCTGGGTTACCCGCTGCTCGTCGGCGCCTCGCGCAAGGGGAGCCTGGGCCGCGTCGTCGGCGAACCGATCGCAGCGCGCCGCGACGCAGCCAGCATCGCCGCGCACCTCGCCGTGGTGGCGCGCGGCGCCGCGCTGGTGCGGGCGCACGACGTCGTGGGCCATGTCCAGGCGCTGGCGGTGTGGCGCTGGTTGCACGGCTAGGCTGTGGCGAGGGGTTCCATGACCAGGATCGTGCTGCAGGGTATGCACTTCCACGGCTACCACGGCGTGTTCGCAGAGGAGGCGCGCCTCGGGGCCGCCTTCGTGGTCGACCTCGAGCTCGAGGGCGCGTTCACCGAGGAGGACGACCTGAGCGGCACGGTCGACTACGGCCGGGTCTACGCGCAGGTGCGGGCCATCGTGACCGACGAGCGCTTCCGGCTGATCGAGGCGTTGGCGGCGCGGCTCGGCCACGCCGTGCTGGCGAGCGAGCCGTTGGTGCAGTCGTTGCTGGTGCGGGTGCACAAGCCCCACGCGCCGCTGCCCGGCCTGGTCGAAGACGTGATCGTCGAGTTCGCGCTGGCCCGAGGCGACGACCCGGATCCCGGCGGGCGCGGGCATGCGACCACCTGAGCCGCTCGCGCTGGCCGTGATCGCCTTGGGCGCCAACGTGGGCGAGCCCGAGCGGGCATTGCCCCGGGCGGCCGCCCGGCTCGCGCGCCTCGGCGAGGCACTGGCCGCTTCGACCCTCTTCGCCAGTGCCGCCAGCGGCGGGCCGCCGGGGCAGCCGCCCTACCGCAACGCCGTGTTGGTGCTGCGTCCGGCGTGGCCGTGGCGCGATCCGCGGCGGCTCCTGGCCGCCCTGCTGGCGCTGGAGGTGGCTGCCGGACGCGTGCGTCGGGAGCGCTGGGGGCCGCGCGTCCTCGACCTCGACCTGATCAGCCTGGGTGCGACGCAGCTGCGGTCGGTCGATCTGGAGCTCCCCCACCCACGCGCGCTCGAGCGTCCCTTCGTGCTGGCGCCCTTGGCCCAGGTCTGGCCGGCGTGGCGCGCTCCCGACGGCCGCCGAGCCGAGGCGCTGCTGGCGCGCCTGACGCCCCACGACGCCATCGACACGGGCCGTGCGCTGCTCCCGAGCGCGCCGGGCAGGCTCGACGTCGGCGCGGCCGGCACGCCGTCGGGGTCGCCGCCGCCGGGCGCGAGCGAGTAGACTCGCGGACGTGCGCGTCTTGGCGATCGCCGACCCTCACCTGTCTGCCCGCGACCCGAAGCCGATGGACGTCTTCGGCCCGAACTGGGAGGGGCACCCGGAGGCGTTCTTCCGAGGCTGGCGCGACGTGGTGCGCGACGACGACTTGGTGCTCGTCCCGGGTGACGTGTCGTGGGCGATGCGACTCGACGAGGCGCTGCCCGATCTCGAGGCGCTCGCGGCGCTGCCGGGGCGCAAGGTACTGTTGCGCGGCAATCACGACTACTGGTGGCCGTCGCTTCGTAAGCTGCGTGCGGCGCTGCCCCGGGGCATGCACGCCATCCAGCACGACGCTCTGCGCTTCGAGGACGTGATCGTGGCGGGCACGCGCGGGTGGGTGGTCCCGGGATCACCGGGCGCCGACGCCCAGGACCAACGCATCTTCGACCGCGAGGTCCAGCGACTGCGCCTCTCGCTCGACGCCGCGCGGCGGCTCGGCGACGGCTACTTGGTGGTGATGCTCCACTTCCCACCCACGAACCCGCGCGGCGAGCCCTCGGCGCTGCTCGACCTCGTCGTCGCGGCGCGCCCGCGCGCGCTGGTGTTCGGCCACGTGCATGGCACCGCGCCGGTGCACGTGCCGACCATCCCCGGCACCGAGGTGCGCTTCGTGGCGGCGGATGCGTTGCGCTTCCGACCGGCCGTGATCCGCCCCTGAGATGCCACCCGAACGAGGGCTCGTGAGCCGACTCGGGGTGGAGGCTCGCTCAGGCCTCGCGCGCGCGTGCGGGCAGCAGCTGCGGCGCGGCGTCGCCGGCCAGCCGCCGATAGTGGGTGATGGACGCCTGTCCTTGCGACCAGGTGAGCGCGACCACCTCGCCGCCGACGCTGGCGGGGAAGGCGACTGCGCCGTGCTCCAAGTCGGTGAGTTCGACGCCGAGACGATCGAGCTCGGCTTTGGCCTCTTGGGCCTCATGCACCACGAACTCGAGTTCGCGCATCAGGTTGAAGGCCTCGACCTTGGCCGACGTGCGTGGCGTCTGGGGGCGCTCCGCCAGATCGGCGATGCGCTGCTTCAGCTCGGCCGCCTCCCGTCGGGCTCGCTGCATGAGCCCGACGTGGCGCTCGATCACCGGAAGGAGGCGCGTGGCTTCGGTGACTGTGAACAGCTTGAACACGACGACTCCTCTCTCCTCGCTCCACTGTACTCCGTGGGCGCGCCCGGGTTCTGTCGGCGTGCCTACGGAAAGATGAGCGAGGTCGACTCAAGTCGGCATCGTGCCACGGCGGGTTGCGCTCCGGCGCCGCTGGCGCCGCCGGCGCCGCGGGCGCCGCGGGCGCCTGACCTACGCAAGGCCGGCTTGGTACATTGACGCCACGGAGGGACACGTGCCCGAGTTCGAGGTGCTCTGCAGCACGAGGAGGCGCTGCCGCCGCCGCGCGGTGAGGCGGTGATCACCGTCGGGCTCGACCTTGGCGGCACCAAGATCGCCGCCGCCGCGGTGCGCGACGGGCAGATCCTGGAGCAGCGTCGCCGCGAGACGCCGCAGAGCGGTGCCGCCGACGTCATCGCGGCATTGGCCGAGGTGGCGAGCGCGTTGCTCGAGGCGTATCCCGAAGCACGATCCGTGGGGATCGGGTGCCCGGGACCGCTCGACTTCGAGCGCGGCCGGGTGCGCTTCGCACCCAACATCGCCGGCATGGAGGATGCCCCGCTGGTGGACGCGCTGCGCGAGCGCCTGGGGTTGAGCGTGGTGCTGGAGAACGACGCCAATGCCGCCGGCTACGCCGAGCACCGCTACGGTGCCGCGCGCGACCTGGCCACCAGCGTCTACGTCACCCTGTCGACCGGGATCGGCGGCGGTGTCTTCGTCGGCGACCGGGTGCTCCGCGGCGCGCACGGTCTGGCGGGCGAGATCGGCCACATGACGCTGTTGCCGGGCGGACCCGTGGGCGGCGACGGGCATCCCGGCAGCTGGGAGGCGATCGCGGCCGGCCGCGCCATGGCCCGCGACGCCAGCTACGTCTTCTCGCGACCGGTGAGCACGGCCGAGTTGTTCGAGCTCGCTCGGGCCGGCGACCGACGTGCCCTGGCGATCATCGACAATGCTGCGCGCTTCACCGGTATCGGTCTCGCCAACGTCGTCAAGGTGGTCGATCCGGCCGGCTTCGTGCTCGGCGGCGGCGTCACCGGCGTGGGCGACTTCTACCTCGAACGCGTGCGAGCGACGCTCGCCCAGTACAGCACCGGCTACCCGCTGCCACAGGTGCGCGTAGCCGAACTCGGCGATGACGCGGGCGTCATCGGCGCGGCCACCGTGGCCGCATTCGAGCACGCCTCCTCGTCTCCTGCGGGTGTCTGACATGGAGCTCCCGCTCCTCGCGAGCGCTCTGCTGATCTTCGCCCTGCGCATCACCGACGTGTCGATCGGGACCTTGCGCATCACCTTCCTGGTGCGCGGCAAGCGCGGCGTGGCAGGGCTCCTGTCGTTCTTCGAGTCGCTGATCTGGCTGCTCGCGGCGGCGCAGGTGCTCACGACGCTCGACAGCCCGCTGAAGTTCGTGGCCTACGCGGGCGGCTACGCCACCGGCACCATGCTCGGGGTCTCGGTGGAGCGCTGGTTGGCCGTCGGCGAGGTACTCATGCGGGTGGTGACGCCCGTCGACGCCCCCTCAGCGGAGCACGTCCTGCGCCAGGCCGGCTACGGGGTCACGGTGGTCAACGGTCAGGGCATGCGCGGCGACGTCCGCATCCTGTTCGTGGTGCTGGCGCGGCGCAAGACGCAGCACGCGCTGAGCATCGTCAAGGGCGTCAACCCCAGCGCCTACATCACCTTCGAGCCCACCAGCCAGGTGCGCGCCACGGTGGCATCGCCGACCCAGCTGCGCAAGTAGGCCCGGGCCTACGGGGCGGGCGCCGCGAGGCGTGCGAGGCGACCGGCGCCATCGTGCCAGGCCTGCCGAGCGCCGAGGTCGCGCCCGCGGTCGCG
>SLRS01000142.1 GCA_007130855.1 Trueperaceae bacterium
ACCCGACGGTCGCGAACGCGACGATCGGGTGACGCCCCCCTCAGCGCCCGTCTCGGCGCCCCATGGTGGCGTCAGCACCGCTCAGCCCGCGATGACCATCCGCAACACCTCCTCGGGCGCTGCCTCGACGCCGTGCGGTCGGAACGTGGCGCACAGCGACGACGCATCGCGCGCCAGGAGTTCGCGTGCCTCGCGGTGAGCGACCTCCACGGCCTGCGGTAGATCGATCACGACCACGCAACCGTGCCACCAGAGCAGGTTGTACGTCGAGTAGTCCGCGTGCACGACGCCGGCGTGCCACATCGCCGCCAGCGCGCGCACGGCGTCGTCGAAGGCGCGCCGCGCCTCGGCCGGCGGCAGCCGCAGGTCACAGAGGCGCGGCGCGGGTCCCGTCTCGTCGCCGACGAAGCGCATGAGCACGACCTCGCCGGCCTGGGCGATGTCCGACACGTCAGGACCCACCAGCGGTTCGGGCACGTTCACGCCCGCGGCAGTCAAGCGCCACAGCATCGCGTACTCGTGCGCAGCCCAGAGCAGCGCCTGCGCACGCTTACCGGCGGCGCTGCGCCGCGCGATGGCCCGCTCGGTGCGCGCGTCGCCGATGTAGCGTCCAGCGCGATAACGCCCATCGTTCTTGAACGATCGCACCGCCAGGTCGCGGAAGACCTTCACGGCGGCCAGGCCGACGCGCGTTCGCCCGAGATAGACGGTGGCTTCCTTGCCGCTCTTCAGTTCGCCCTCGATGGCGTCGAGGTAGCCGCGCCCCTGCAGCCAGGCGATCTCCGGCACCGGCGGGGCGTCGTCCCGGTCGGGGATGAGCTGGTCGGGTCGCAAGCGCCCGCGTGGCTTGCGGCGGTCGCGGCGGCGGGAGAAGGTCTCGTGGGCGGTGTCGTACGTGTCCGTCTCGAGCAGGCGTTTCAGGGCTGGCCTCCTGCGCGCCCGATCGGCGACGAGGCCGACGGGCCGTGCGTCGGTCGGGACCGACGCGGGGCGAGGGCTGGCCGAGGACCGCAGTCCTGGCCGGCCGTAGCTCAGTGCGCAGGAACGGTCTCGGATCGGCGGTGGTCGTGCGCATGGTCATGTCCCATGGCGCCACCTCCTCTCCTGAAGCGACGACGATGCGTGTCGCACGCGCAGCCTAGGCGAGCGTGCACGATCTGTCAAGGCACTGCTCCGAAGCCGCGACAACAGTCGCCGCGAGCGCCACGGCGAGCCCCCGCGGCGTCGAGCGGCCGCGGGGGCGAAGACGATGCTACGGTTCGGTCGCCGGACGGCGAAACGGCTACCTCTGATCGATCCTGTACAGCACGTTGGCAGCGCTGCCCGTGACGTAGATCGCGCCCGATGAACCCACCGCGACACCGTCGAAGAGGTAGGTGGGCGGGGACCCTGCGACAGGCGACACGCCGATCTCGAGCCCAGCGGCGACGAGGCTCACCGCTCCGGTCGCCAGGTCGATGCGGGAGAGACGTCCGGCAGACGTCTCCACCACCAGCAGACCGCCGTCAACGTCCAGCGCCAACCCCTCGGGGTTGGCCAGACCGGAGGCGACGGGAACCGGCGCCAACGCCGCCCTGCCGTCGAACCCGACCTGCCACACCACACCCGTGGCCCAGTCACCCACCCACAGCCTCTCGCCATCGGTCGCCAGGCCGGCCGGCACGAAGACACTCTCCCCGTCCATGGGTAGGATCATCGCGCCATCACTGGCCCACACGACGCCACCCAGCCCCAGGTCCGCCACCACCAGGTCGCCCTGGAAGCGGATCGCGTTGAGCGGGACCGGCATGGGGTAGTGCTCCAGGACCTGATCGGTCCGTGGATCCCAGACCTGGACGGCGCCCCCGAAGTAGGACGACACGACCAGGTGCTCGCCGTCCGCCGAGACGGTCATCGGCGACGTCAGCGAGGGAGGGTCGATCTCCGGGACCAGGTACCCCTTGTAGATGCCGATTTCCGCTCCGGTAGTCCCGTCGAACACGCGCAGTCGCCACTGGTCGGCCACGAACACCGACTCGCTGCCTTCTGGCCCCGACAGGACCGCGACGCCCTGCGGCATGATCATGCCGCCCGGGCTCAACATCCGGGTGTCCCCGTCCGGCAACAACTCGACGACCCAGCCGTGATCCGCGCTCGAGATGTACAGGCGCCCCTCGGCGTCGAAGGCCAGGTTGTCCAGCCCTGGCTCGAGCTGGGCCAAGAGCGTCGTCCCACCGGTCCTCCAGTCCACTTCGAACACCTCGCCCGACTGGTCGAGCAGGTGCAGCCGGTCCTGAGCATCGAACTTCACCGCGACCGGGTCCGTGAAACCAGCCGCAACGACCTGGACGGTACCGTCGCCCCACGGATCGGCCGACGGCGGGTCGCCGGGCGAACCGACGTCGACGCTCACCGCCAGGCCCGCCGTGAAGACGGGTCCGTACAAGCGCCCGTCAGGGCCGAAGGCGAAGGCGTTCAGAAAGCCAAGTGGGTAGGGGTTCTCGGGCGTGGCCTCGATGATCGGCCGCGGCGGGGCGACCAACTCGGGGTCGAGTTCGAAGAGCCCGTCGCCAAGGAAGCAGAGACCGACGAACAGGCGACCGTCGGGCGAGAACGTGATCGGGTTGACGCCGGCGGCGACGAACTGCTTGGTCACGACCCCGTGCGGCGTCCTGCGCCCCACCTCCCCCTGCATGATGTCCGTCCAGTAGAGGGAGCCGTCCGGGCCGAAGACGAGGTCGTCTACGCTCTGCACGCCGACATCCGGCCCCAGCCGGTCGAGCACGCGGCCGTCGCGCGGATCCAGGATCACGATCTCCTGGCTGGCGACGCTGGCGACGTAGAGGTAGCCATCCGGGCCGACGAACATGCCGTTCGCCCCAGGGATCCGGGCGCCCGTGGCGAGAACCGTCACGTCATACGCGGGCCCAGCCGTGGCGAGGAGCGTGGCGGGGGCCCCTTCACGCTCGCCTGCTGCGGACGAGCCGAAGCCCGCGACGAGTGCCACGACGAGCAAGCCGATGAAGTGTCGCATGGTGCCCTCCTTTGACGCTGCTCGCAGCGTCGACCCGCCGCATTGGCGGCGCTCGATCCGGTAGTTCGCGCTGTTGACTACGACACCGAGAGCCCGCCCTCGTGATCGAGCGGCAAGCCCTCGGGGTCTGGCAAGGAGACCGTCACGCCGAGCACGTCGCCGGTGCCTGCCACGGCCAGGCCAGATACCGCTGAACGCCGGCAACTCGAGCAGGGAGAACTCGCTCGTCACCATGGTTCGTCTCCTGTACGTCCACTCTCGGCTGCCGACGCATCCGTTGCGTGGAGAGAACGTGGAGCGCTCGTTGCAGCGGCCGTTCGCGCGCGCGACCCCTACCGACTCATGCCCCCTGACCACCGACGGGGGCCACAGCAACGCCATCCGAACGCTTCAGGAACGCTTCAGCACGTACCCTCGGGCATCGAGGTCCAGACAGCGCCGCTCGGCGCCAGTCGAGCGCCGTCGCGGCAGACCCTGGCTCGCCATCGGTCATCAGCGCTGCTCGCCGCGCCCGGCGACGCGGCGAGCAGCGCCAGCTTCCGCCGTCGCCGAAAGGAGCGAACGCCATGCGTACGGTCACCGCTCTCGGACTCGCACTCACGCTGGCCCTCGGGCTCGCCAGCGCCCAAACCGATACCGAGGTCATCGACATCGACTACCTCACCGTGTCCGAGTGGCGGGTCGTCGAGGTCGAATGGGCCGGCGCCGAACCGTACACGGACGTTACCGGCACCTTCGACGGCCGCTGCTCGGTCCCGTCGCACTACCTCGCGCACGCCGCGGGCGAGATGCTGAACTTCCCCATGGGACGCCACGTCTTCCGCTCCATGTGGCACTGCGGACTGCTGACGTGGGACGTCGACGCCGCGGGAAGGCGCGTCTTCACCGACCTGGCCTTCCCCGACGGCGACTACGTCATCGACGGACCCGGCGGCGCCTCCTACACGGCTCGCTTCGCGTCGACCGGAACGGTCGTCGATCCCCTGACCGGAGCCTTCCTGGTCATGCTGGAGCACATCGACCTCACGGCCTCCGGCATCGCCCTGCCGGGCCTCGCCTTCGTGTCGGGTGCGTTGGGCGGACCGACCATCGTCTACGACGTCGAGGCGCTGCTCGCCGGCGCGCTCCCCACCGTCACCCTCGTCCAAGGCGTCGTGCGCTTCGCGCCGGAAGCCCCGCCGAGCGACTGACGGCGGCTGGCCCGTCCACGCGCCCAGCTGCCGGCGACGGCGGGGCACAGCCACGACGGCCCCCGACGTGAGGAGGCGAGCGAGCAACGCGTACGCGGCGAGGATGGAGGAGCCTACCGGGCTGCCGGGACCGTGCACGGGAGGCACGCATGCGCACCCTCAGCGCGTTCACACTCGCACTGGCGTCCGCTGGTCGAGTAGCCTCGTCCCGCCAGTGCCCACGGCTACGGGCCTGTGACCCGAGCTTGGTCCTGAGGTCGGGTGCCCCTCGCACTCGGCCGCTCCTTACGGAGAGGAGGCGCCGCTCGTATCCGAGCGTCGCCAACCCATCCAAGCGCTTCCGCGCAGGATCGGAGGAACGCATGAAGAAGCTGTCGCTCTCGTTCTGCCTGGCCGCCACGATCGCCATCACCGGCACCACCTTCGCCGACGATGCACCGGCGGTCCCGTACCTCACCGCCGAGATCCAGAGCACGACCCAGAACCCCATCGGGCTGGTGCCCGAGGGACTGCGGATCGACGGCCACTCGACCTTCGTGATCACCGACGGGCTCTTCGCCGGCACCACTGGCACGGCCATCGACTACACGCTCATCCGACCCGATGGCGTCGCCATCCTCGACGGACGCGCGTACGGGCTCGACCCCGAAGGCTCGCCGATCGCGATCACCTTGAAGGGCTTCTACGGCGATCCGACGTCGATGCCGCCGCTCGAAGCGTGGCTCGATCCGGACTTCGTGGCTCCTGACGCCGAGATCCCGCTGCACGGCGCGGCCTGGTTCCAGACCATGGCGCCCGAACACGCGTTCGTGAACCAGACCGTGTTCGGCTTCACCGGCACGATCAACTTCGCCACCGGCCAGATCCGCCTCACCTACCGATCACTGGCCGAGTAGCACCCCGCACCCCACGCCGCCATCGGTATCGATCCTCCCTCGCGACACCCCCGAACTCCCGCCACGTACCGACGAGCGCCTCCCGCATCAACGCGTAGCGCTGATCGGCGTCCAGCACTTGCGTGATGCTGAGGATCCTGTCACCGTCCAGCACGTACACACCGGTCGAGCGCAACGGCGTCAACGCCTCCGCCACCCCGTCGACCCAGATGCGCTCTCTGGTGATGACCACGCTGCCGTCCGACATCCGTGGCATGACACGTCCCTCCCTCGACCAGACGATCGACGGGGCTGGTTACCCAGGCCCGCCACCCGGACCAGAACCTTCGACTCCAACGCTTGCGACACGACCGTTCGCGAAGCGTTCCCGTCGGCGGGCTCCCAACGCTGCAGCCGGCCGCAAGTCTTGGAGCGGACGCTGGCGTAAGGCCGGTTCGGGCAACGCCGGACAGACTGGCACCGAGCGCGCGCGTGCCCGCTTCCGCGGCCCTCCTCACGCCTGGCTGTCGACGTCCTCGAGGCTCCACGCGATCACGTGGTTCGGGTGCGCCTCGGCGACGGCCTTGAAGCGCGCGTCGACGCCGGCCGCCGACACGAAGACCAGCGGCCCCTGCTGCGCCTCGTGAGCCCAGCGATGGCCAGCGTCGGCGGCCCGGCGTAGCGCGTCGAGGTGATCGAAGAAGCTCTTCGGACCCAACGGGCGCCGATTCCACTTCACGGACCCCGTCATGACCCCGCCCTCGGAGAGGGGCGCGACGATGTCGATCTCGAGCCCACGGCGATTGCGGTCGCTACCCTCCCACCGGCTCCATATCCGCACCGTCGGGAGACTGCGGCTGACCCGCAAGCGCTCGTAGGTCGGCTCGACCATACGCTCGAAATCGTGCCCCAAGAACGCATCGAGTCGCGGTGCGACGACCTTGTCGTACGCCGTCAGCGGCTCGACGCGTTCGAGGAGCGACGTGTTGGGCGCCACGAGCGCCTCGAAGAACCGGATCGCGGGGTCGTTGACGCGGTACCTGACGGGAGCGTTGCGTGTTGCCTGGTAGTTGGGCGCCGCTTCGACCCGCGGCCGTCCGGCGCGTGGAACAGGTCCCCCAACGGACATCGCCCCCGAACGTCTCGGAAGGTTCGTCGACCGCGAGAACGAGCGACAGCACCGGCTCGCTGCCGGAGCACGCCTCCAGTTCCTCGCGCTGTATGCGGTCCTCCCCTTCGGGCAGGGACGGCCGCTGCTCGCCGTGCTCGTGCTGCTCGGTGCAGGGGCGTGTGCCGCATACGGCGCCCGCGTGTCCACGCGCTCCGGGACCGGTGCCCATACCAGGTCACCGCTCCACGCGGCACTGCCCACACCGACGCGATGCCATAGGATGCTCCATGCCCGCCATCAGCATCTTCAACGACGTCATCGGCCCCGTCATGCGCGGGCCATCGAGTTCGCACTGCGCGGCCGCCTTGCGCATCGGACGACTGGCGCGCGATCTGATGGACGGCGACATCACCGACGTGCTGGTCGAGTTCGACCGCGAGGGCTCGCTGCCCACCACCCACGCGAGCCAAGGCTCCGACATGGGCCTGTTCGGCGGCCTGCTCGGTTGGGAGGCCGACGACGAGCGCCTCCCCGAGTCGGCCACGGCGCTCGCCGACGCGGGGATTCGCCTCCGCATCGAGACGGTCGACGTGGGCGACCCGCATCCCAACACCTACCGACTGACGCTGCGGAACACGCAGGAGCAGCACGACCTGATCGCGATCTCGACCGGCGGCGGCATGATGCAGGTCATCCGCCTCGACGACGTCCCGCTGGCCCTCGACGGCGGCTACGCCGAGACGCTCATCTGGCTCGACGAGGAGCAGCGCGACGCGGCCGAGCACCTCGCGGCCCGCATCGACGCCGACGAGGTCCTGATCCATCCGACCGACGGCGGCCTGCTGGTCCAGGTGAAGGCGGCGACGCTGGTACCCGACGCCGCCCTGGCCGACATCCGCCCGAGTCGCGTGCGGCGGCTGGGTCGCGTGCTGCCGGTGCCATCGCGCAGCGGCCTACGGTTGCCGTTCACCGGCAGCGCCGAACTGCTCGATCACGACGGCGACCGCGCCACGCCGCTGTGGCGCCTCGCAGCCGAGTACGAGACGGCGCGGAGCGGCTTCAGCGAGGACGAGATCATCGCGAAGATGGTCGACATCGTCCGCATCCTGCGACGCTCGATCGATCAGGGCATCGAAGGCACGCACTACGAGGACCGCGTCCTCGGGCATCAGAGCGGGCGCTTCCGCGAGATGATGGAGGCAGGACGCCTCCTCGACGGCGGGGCGCTGAACCGCATCGTGCTCTATGTCACCGCGCTGATGGAGGTGAAGAGCTCGATGGGCGTGATCGTCGCCGCCCCCACCGCCGGCGCCTGCGCGGGGCTGCCCGGCGCCGTGATCGCCATGGCCGAGGAGATGGGCCTCGCCGAGGAGGACATGGCACGCGCCATGCTCGCCGCCGGACTCGTCGGCGTCGTCTTCACCACCCGCTGGACCTTCGCGGCCGAGGTGGGAGGCTGCCAAGCGGAGGGCGGCGCCGCAGCCTGCATGGCCGCGGCAGCCTTGGTCACCCTGGCCGGCGGCAGCCGCGACGAGGCCCTGGCCGCCGCCTCGATGGCGCTGCAGAGCATGCTGGGCCTGATCTGCGATCCGATCGCCAACCGCGTCGAGGCGCCCTGCCTCGGCAAGAACGTCATGGCGGCCAGCAACGCGCTCGCCTGCGCCAACATGGCGCTCGCCGGCTTCGATCCGCTCATCCCGCTCGACGAGGTGGTCGACGCGGCGCGCGACGTCGCCCTGCGCATGCCGCGCGAGCATCGCTGCACCTCCCTCGGGGGCCTCGCGGTCACGCCGACCTCGCGTGAGATCGAGCGGCGACTGGTGGGGGCCGCG
>SLRS01000277.1 GCA_007130855.1 Trueperaceae bacterium
GAGGGCGCGGAACAGCACGTGGGCCGAGTCGTCGCGGGTGATGTTGAAGTGCAGACCGAGCGCTTGGACGTGCGCCGGGTCGAGTGCCTGCTGGAACGCCTGCGGCGTCCAGGTGTAGTAGCCGGTGTCGGAGGCGACGGCCATCACGCCCGCGTCGAGGGCTGCGGCGGCGAAGGCCGCGGCGCCCGCCGCGGTCTCGCCGAAGTCGCGGCGCCCGAACTCCGTGCCCGCGCGGGCGTAGACGGCGGCGAGCGCGGCGTTGTGCGGCACGAGCTTCTCGAAGTGGGGCACGATCCAGCGCTCGTCGCGCGCGCAGCGATGGAAGCTGCCGCCGAGTTGGTCGAGGATCCCGCCGCGCTGCATGTGCTCGAGCGTGCGCACGAGGTGCTCGCGGACCGGCGGGTTCGCCGCGTCGTCGAGCAGCCGCCACAACAGGGCCGCATGGGGGTGCTTGGGCAGGGTGCACAGGCCCCCGAAGCGCTCGTCGACGGCGCCCTGCAGCGACTGCCAGCCAGGCGCTGGTGGCGCGCCGCCGCGCGCGTCGTAGGCCGCGCGTGCCTGGAGCGTACGCGCCTCGGCGTCGAGGTCGCTGCGGAGATGACCGCGGAGTTGCGACACCGATCGCAGCAGCGAGCCCAGCGATGGGTAGGGATCGCGGCCCTCCGGATAGAGGCTGCAATAGGCCAGGAACGGCTCCCCGCCCGGCGTGAGCAGGAGCAGCAGCGGCGGCCCGATCGTGCCCGTGAGGACCACCGCTGCCCAGCGCAGGCGCGCCGCGAGGTCGGGTCGCGCCTCGGGATCGATGTTGATCGGCACAAAGCCGTCCTCGACGAGCCCGCGGGTCTCGTCCTCCTGCGAGAGGACGAGGGCGAGGCGCTGGGCGCCGTTGCTCCAGGCCGGCTCGGCGAGGCAGACGATCGGCACGTCGCGCGCGGCCGCCTCGGCAAGGCCCGGGCCGAGCTCGCGCCAAGCGAGGACGTGCCGGATGTCCGGCGGCGAGTCGGGCCGCCCTTCCACACGGAGTGCGGTCATCGACTCAGCTGAAGCTCTCGGCGTCGTCCACGTCGACCCGTCCCTGCACGATGGCGTCGGCCAGCCAGTACGACAGCATCCAGATCGTCTGGGTGGGGTTCTTCCCGGCCATGGTGGGGAACACCGCGCCGCCGCCGATGAACAGGTTCGGCACGTCCCACATCTGGCAGTAGCGGTTGGTGACCGAATCGCCGGGGTCCTCGCCCATGCGGAGGCCGCCGGTGTCGTGCGTCATCGACGGCGTCGCCTCGACCTCGCCCGAACCCCAGATCTGCGACGCGCCGGCCGCGCGCAGGATCTCGACGGCGCGATCGAAGATGAAGCGGCCCATGCGCCGTTCGTTCTGGCCGATCCGGCGGGTCACCCGCGCGGCCGGCACCCCATACTGGTCGCTGTAGTTCGGATCGAGGTCGATGCGCGAGTGCTCGTAGGGGAGGGGCTCGGTGAGCAGCTGGAGGCCGATGTAGCGGTTGAGGTTCTCGCTCAGGTAGCGCTTGTACTCGCGACCCCAGGTCGGTACCCCGGGCGGCACCTGATCGTAGGTCTCGAGCGGGTTGCGCTGGCTCGGCGAGCCCATGAAGGCGCCGCGGATGAAGAACTCGTCGTCGGGCAGCTCGAGCTTGCGCTCATGCGCCACCTCGCCGTTGAAGTCGTCGATGCCCTGGCGCTGCACCGCCGGACCGTTGAAGCCATTCAGGTAGCGGTCGTTGAAGATGGCGTTCGCCGAGGGCGAGGAGCGCGTCATGAAGTGCTGCCCCACCTTGCCGTTCGCGTCGATGCCGGAATGCAGCAGGAGACGCACGTTTTGGAAGGTGTAGGCCCCGAGCAGAAAGATCTCGCCTGGCTGGGTGTGGACCTCGCCGGTGTTGGTGTCGACGTACTCGACGCTCTCGACCCGGCCGTTCTGGTGGTTGATCCGTGTGACGTGGCAGCCGGGCCGGAGCTCGAAGTTGCCGGTGGCGACCGCCGCCGGCAGCAGCGACACCCGCGTGTCCGACTTCGACGCGTTCCAGCAGCCGTGTCCGGTGCAGAAGGTGCAGTAGGTGCATGGCGGACGCGAGATCCCGTAGGGCGAGAGGTAAGGCCGCGTGAGGATGGCCGTCGGCACGTGGAACGGGTGCAGGCCCAGCTCCAGCGCGCCATACCGGTAGGTGAGCGTGGTGGCGTTCTCGCGCAGGGGCCGGAAGGGGTAATCGTTCTCTCTCGGGGCCTCGAAGGGGTTCCCCTCGTCGGCCCGCACCGGCCGGATGCGGCCCTGGATGTTGCCGGGCCAGCCGCCGATGCCGACGTGCGTCTCGACGCGCTCGTAGTACGGTTCGACCTCGTCGTAAGAGATCGGCCAGTCCGCGATCGACGCGCCGTCCTCCTCCAGGTAGCGCAGCCGCTCCTGGCCGTAGAGCTCCTCGACGGTCGACTTCATGCGGAAGTCGTCCTCGAAGAAGCGCCACGACTGCCCCGACCAGTGCACCGTGGCGCCGCCCACCAGGGTCGACATGAGGTAGGCCGTCGGCACCGCCTCCTCGTCCTGGTTCTCGCGGAACGTCATCGGCATGCGATCGAAGTCCGGGATCATGCCGTCGCGCGTCACCCAGCGCAGCGTGTCGAGTTGCGACGGCGTGAAGTCGCGCTGGGCGGTCCAGTGGGGCCCGCGCTCGAGCGCCACCACCGAGTACCCGGCGCGCGCCAGCTCCACCGAGGCCGGCCCGGAGCCCGCTCCGTAGCCGACGATGACGACGTCCTTCCTGGGTTGCTCAGCCATGCGATGTGCTCCCTGTCGCTCGCCTCTGCGTCACAGGTCCGCGACGCTCTGGTAGGGCTTGGTCAGCGGCTCGAAGACCTGCTGCTCCTCGGCGGTGTAGACGTAATGTGCACCGGGGTAGTTCACGGCGCGCCAGCCCACGAAGTTGCGGTTCCCGCCGTAGATCGGGTCCGAGAACACGCCTTCCATGACGTGCTGGCGGATCATCTGGAAGGTGGAGTCCGGGCCCAGCCCGAGCTCGAGCTCGCGGCCCGGCAGGAGCCCGAGCTCGTCGTCTTCCTCGTCCTGGTCCTCGAGCTCGCCGACCAACAGGTCGAGCTGGTCGTCGTCGAGCTCACGCACGCTGACGCCGAAGCGCTGGCGCAGCTGCTCGTTGAGGCCGTGCAGGATGACCCGGTACGAGCGCTGGTAGGAGGCGTATGGGCCCGCGAGGGCGCGATCGATGTAGTGGACGGCGCCGGCTTCGATGGCGCCCGGGTCCTGGGCGTCGCCGGGCCAGATGCGGCCAGCGAGCGCCTCGAGCAGTTCGCCTTCCGAGCGGTTGAAGAACTGGTAGCCCCGCTGCTGCTCCTGCGCGAGCGCGTCGAAGCGGAACGCGCCTTGCACCGCGAGCAGCGCGAGCGCCCCGGCGCTTCGCTTCAGGAAGGTGCGGCGGCTCCACTCGGACCCGTCGTGCCGCGTGTCATCGTGTGTCGACATGCATCGGCTCCTTTAGTCCTCGTCCTCGAACGAGTCCTCGTCCTCGAACCGGAGCGACGGCGGAAGCTCGTTCTCCAGATCGTCTTCGTCGTCGGCGACGGCATCGTTCTCCGCGTCGTCCCCGAGGTCGTTCTCGTCGTCGATCTCCTCTTCGATCTCCGCGTCGGCCTCGAGGTCGTTCTCGTCGCCCTCGTCCTCTGCCTCGTCGTCGGCGACCGGTTCCTCGATACCGACGGGCCCCTCGACGGCCGAGGCAGCGTCGATGCGTCCTGGGTAGCCGACCGGCGCGATGCCGAGGTCCTCGGGCCACTCGAGCGGGCTGATGGGGCCGGTGACGTCGATCATCTCGGCGTCGTCGTGGGGAGCGTGGAGCGCGTCGCGAAGTCGATCGACCTGCGTCTCGAGCCGATCGCGCTCGTCGGGCATGGGCCGCGGAGCGATCGTCAGCAGGCGGAACTCGTCGTCGAAGGGGCGGAAGCCCTCGTGTCCCTCGAGCACGCCGGACTCGGTCAGCATGTACACGATGATGTCGGCGTAGGTCTGCTCGCTCAAGAAGGCCGGTCCGTGCGGTGGCATGCCCGCTCTCGCCTGGAAGTAGAGCCAGTCGACGGGATGTCCCTGCCACCGCTCGAAGAACACCTCCCCGGCGAGCGCCGGAGCGACGTCGCCTTGGAGCGTCGCGCCGTGACAGCGGGCACAGTGGAGCGTGTACGCCTGCTCGCCGCGCTCGGCCTGCAGTTGATCGCCGGGATCGCGTGCCGGCGCTTCGTCGCGTGGCTCGGCCGCCTGCACCGTCATGGCCGCGTCGTCGGTGGCCTGCGTCTCCTCGTCGGCTGACTGGTCCTGCTGCTCTGCCTGCTGATCCTGCTGAGGCTCCGGCTCGGCGTCCGTATCATCCGGCTCGGCGTCCGGTTCGTCGGGCTCGGCCGGCTGCATTCCCGGTATCGGCGGCATCGGTCTGCCGATGAGGACGTCCTCACCCGGCTGTCGCGAGATGGCCGGCATCTCCGCTGCTGGCAGGCCCGGTTCTTCCGGTACGTCGGCCGAGCGCGACATCTCGTCGAGGATGATCGTCACGCGGCCGGTCTCGCCCGACTCGAGCACGACCGTGGCGATGGTCGACTCGTGGCCTCGCGAAGCTGCGATGACGTACAGACCCGGCCGAAGGTCCTCTATGGTCTGGGCCCCCATCGCGCGCCGCGTGAAGCCGTCGGGCCCGATCAGGTTGATCGTGACGTTGGCCGGCTGGGTGTCGAGTTCGAGCCAGGCGCGACCGAGCTCGGGACCTTCGGGCTCCTCAGCCTCTGGCTCCGCCTCCTCCGGCTCCGCCTCGTCGGGCTCGGGCTCGTCGGGCTCGGGCTCGTCGGGCACGTCGTTGTCGACTTCCTCGGGGTCGAGTGGCATGTCCTGCATGCGCTCTTGATCGTCGGGTTCGAGTTCTTCGTCACCGGCTGGGAACTCGTTCTCCTGGAGGATGAAGGCGGTGATGTCGGCGTAGGTGTCGTCGTCGAGTGAGCCGGGGTCGCCTTGCGGCATCTGGGTGCGGTTGTAGTCGAACAGGTCCCAGACGGTCTCGAAGCTGGCGTGGAACTGCTCGCCCGTGAGTGGCGGGTCGCCCTGCAGGTCATCGCCGTGGCACTGGGCGCAGTGTTGGGCGTACTGCTCCTGGCCGCGCTCGGCCTGCTCCTCGGTGAACCAGCCGTCGTTGCCGCCGTTGTCGTTGGCGTCGTTCGCGTCATTGGCGTCGTTGCCGCCGTTGTCGTTGGCGTCGTTCGTGTCGTTGGCGTCGTTGGCGTCGTTGGCGTCGTTCGCGTCGTCGTCGTTCGTGTCGTTGGCGTCGTTGGCGGGCTCCGGCGCATCAGGATCCGGCTGATCGGGTTCCTCTTCCTCGGGTTCCTCTGCGTCGGGCTCATCCGGCGGGTCGGCCAACGCCGGATCGAGCCGCATCTCCTCCATGTGCGCTCGCACCGGCTCGAGCCGGTACTCGCCGAGCGGGTAGCCGTTCTCGTGGAGCATGTACGCGACCGTGTCGGCGTAGGTCTGGTCGTCGAGCGACCCCGGGGCGTCGAGCGGCATCGTCTGGCGAACGTACTGGTGGAGCTCCCACACGGTCGTCCAACGCTCGGGGAAGCCGCCGCCGATCAGGGGCGGGTTGCCCTGGAGATCGGCGCCATGGCAGCGCGCACAATGCTGTGCGAAGGCGGCCCCGCCGGCTTGCACTTGCGCCTCGCTGAACCAGCCGTCCTCGTCGATGGCCGCGATCGGCGCGGGCGCTTCGGGTGCGTCAGGCTCGGTGGGCTCGTCGGCCACTTCGGGCTCGTCGGGTTCGGCCGGTTCTTCTTCGGGTTCGGCCGGTTCCGCCGGCTCGTCGGGCTCGTCGGGTTCCGCCGGCTCGTCGGGCTCGTCGGGTTCCGCCGGCTCGTCGGGCTCGTCGGGTTCCGCCGGCTCGTCGGGCTCCTCTGGCTCCGCCGGCTCGTCGGCATCGTCGACGGCCATGCCGCGGTCGATCGTCAGCTCCTGCAGACGATCCTCCTCCGGCGGCAACGCGTTGTCGCCCGTGGGGAAGCCGTTGACCTGCAGCACGTGCGCGGTGATGTCGGCATAGGTCTCGTTGTCCAGCGAGCCCGGGGCTTCGAGCGGCATCGTTTGGCGCGTGACCTCGAAGAAGGTGTGGACGGTGTCGCCTTCCCAGCGATCCCAGAAGGTATCGCCGGCCAGCGCCGGGGCCGTGCCGCCTTCGAGCTGCGTGCCGTGGCACTGCGCGCAATGCTGTGCGTACTCCTCACCGCCGCGACTCGCCTGCTCCGCCGTGAACCAACCGTCGCCGTCGTCATCCGGGTCGACCACGGCGGCGATCTCCTCGGCGGCTTCGTCCAGCCCGAGCGCCTCGAGCACGTCGTCGCCCTGCGTGATCAAGACCACCACGACGGCTGCGAAGAACACCAGCCACAAGACGCCGAGGATGATGAGCCAACTCTTCGCGGTGCGTTGTGTCTTCGCCATCGTCGCTCCGTTTCGGGTCGCATGGATCACGACGGACTGCCGTAGGGAACAGCCGATCCCGAGGATCACGCGGCAGTCGTGTCGACGGGTGTCGAGTCTGGCGCCGCCGAAGGGGTGTCGGGGTTTCGCCGGTGCCACGCGCACCGCTTCGAACGTCGCCTTGGTGAACGTATCCTAGAGCATCGTCGACACCACTAGCGTTTTCGGGCGACCTGTGCTATACCACCACACAGCGTTCGCGCCACCCCGCCTAGGGAGCTGGAGCGACGTGCCAAGAAGGATGCACATCGGCGCCATCTCGTCGTTCGCGCGCCGATGCTCCATTTGATCCGGCGCGCTTCGTCGGCTCTACCGAGACGTGCCATTGGGAGGGTTCACGCGTGACAAGAACGCACGTCTCGACCCCGAAGAGGCTCTCCGCTGCGATGGCCGCGGTCACGGTCGTGCTGCTGCTGACGGGGTGCGAGATGCCGCTCGCGCTGGAGCCCCGCGGCCCAGCCGCCAGCGAGATCGCGCGCATCTGGTGGATCCTGTTCTGGACCGCGACCGTGGTCAGCATCATCGTGTTCGTGCTGCTGGGATTGGCGATCACTCGGGCGCGGCAGAACGCGCGCGCGCAGGACGCGGCCGAACGCGAGCGCCGAGCCCAACCCGGCGGTCACGAGCGCGCGGACGAGGCGGCCGCAGGACCGGTGTCGTGGCTCGAGGGCCGCACCACCAAGTTCGTGGTGATCGGCGGCGGCATCATCCCCTCGGTCATCCTGCTCGGCGCGACGTACCTGACGCTGACGGGCCTGGCGGTCTTCGACCGTGCGCCCGAGGACGTCGCGTACACGATCACCGTGCGGGGCCACATGTTCTGGTGGGAGGTCGAGTATCCCGACCACGGCTTCACCACGGCCAACGAGATCCACGTGCCGGTGGGCCAGAGCGTCCGGGTCGAGCTGGAGTCCGCCGACGTGATCCACTCCTTCTGGGTCCCGCAGCTGCACGGAAAACTCGAGATGATCCCCGGGAAGACGAACGTGATCTACATGGAGGCGGACGAGCCTGGCGAGTACTTCGGCAAGTGCGCGGAGTTCTGCGGCCAGCAGCACGCCAACATGGAGTTCTTGTTCATCGCGCAGCCGCCGGCGGCCTTCGAGGCCTGGCTGGAGGCGCAGGCGGCCGACGCCCGTGAGCCGGTCGGCGCGCTCGCGGAGCGCGGTCGCGACGTGTTCGTGGAGTCCCAATGCGCGCTCTGTCACACCATCCGGGGCGTGTCGACGGCGGCGGCGGAGGTCGGGCCCGACCTGACCCACCTCGGCAGCCGGCGCACGCTCGCGGCGCGCACCCTGGTCAACGTGCGCGGCAACCTCGGCGGCTGGATCCTCGATCCACAGGGCATCAAGCCGGGCA
>SLRS01000157.1 GCA_007130855.1 Trueperaceae bacterium
TCGGCCTCCGCGAGCGCGGCCAGGCCGCGCTTCTGCTCGACGTCGGCAGCGGCTTCGCGGTAACGCGCCTCGGCGGCGTGCAGCCGCTCGCGGGCGTCGCCGACGGCCGCGCGGCTCGCGGCCAACGCCTCCTCGCCCTCGAGGAGCGACTGCTCGGCGCTGCCCTCGCGTCGGCGCAGGTCGTCGACTTCGGCGCGCAGCCCCTGCAGGCGGGCGTGGGCGGCGGTGACGCGCAGCACCAGGGCCTCGCGGGCGAGCTCGTCGTGGCGCGCTGCCTCGGCGGCCTCGGCCTGCAGCCGCTCGACCTCTTCGCGCTGGTCGGCCAGGACCGTCTCGAGTCGCTCCAAGTGCGACCGCGCGGTGCCGAGGCGCGCCACGGTCTGCTCGCGCCGGTGTGCGAGCCGCGCCACGCCGGCCGCCTCGGCGACATACTGCAAGAGCTTCTCGGGATCGGCCATCAACACCCCGGCGACCTCGCCCTGGCTGATGACCGCCACGCCCGCCGTCCCCAACCCGGAGCCGGCCAGCGCCTCGTCGATGTCGACGAAGCGGGCCGCCCGGCCGTTCAGGCGCAGCGTGCTGGCGCCGTCACGGTCGAGGTCGCGGCGGATCACCAGGCGCCGCTCGCTGTCGCTGAGCTCGACCTCGACCTCGGCGTACCCGAGGCCGCGTTTGCCGGCGGCGCCGTGGAAGATCAGCTCGGTCTTGTCCTCGGCGCGGTACTGGCGCGCCCGACCCCCGCCCGTGGCCCACTTGAGCGCATCGAGCAGGTTCGACTTACCGGCGCCGTTGGGGCCGACGATGGCCGTGACGCCTGCGTCGAACTCGACGGTGGTGCGGTTCCCGAAGCTCTTGAAGCCCGCCACGGTCAGGCTGGTCAGACGCATGGCCCTACGGGCCTTGCGGCGCACCGGCGCGCGGCCGGGCCAACGCCTGCAGCAGCGCGGCGCTCACGCGCACGCCCTGGAGGTAGTCGTGCACCGCGAAGCGCTCGTTGGGCGCGTGCGCCCGGTCGTCCTCCTGGCCGAAGCCGATCAGCAGCGGCTCGGCGCCGAGCAAGCGCTGGAACTCGGCGACGATCGGGATCGAGCCGCCGCTGCGGGCGAACACCGGCTCGCGCCCCCACACCTGCAGCAGCGCGGCGCGCGCCGCGGCCACACTCGGGGCGTCGAGCGGAGTCATTGCCGCCGGAGCGAGCCCCTCGGCGCGCACCTCGACGCTGACGCCCTCGGTCGCGCTGGCCTGCAGATGCGCGCGCAGCTTGGCGAACACGTCTTGCGGGTCCTGATCGGGCACCAGCCGGCACGACACCTTGGCCATCGCCTCGGCGGCGATGACGGTCTTGGCTCCCTCCCCCTGGAAGCCGCCGGAGAGCCCGTTGACGTCCAACGTCGGACGCGCCCAGATCCGTTCCACCAGGCTGTATCCGGCCTCGCCTGGGGTGGCGCTCACGCCGGCGTCCGCCCGGAAGGCGGCCTCATCGAAGGGCACGCGCGCCATGGCGGCCCGCTCGGCGTCCGAGAGTGCACTGACGTCGTCGTAGAAGCCCGGCACCTGCACGCGTCCGTGTTCGTCCTTGAGCCCGGCCAGCAGCCGCGCGAGTGCATCGAGCGCGTTCGGGACACCGCCGCCGTAGGCGCCGGAATGCAAGTCGCGCCCGGCCGCGCGCACGCGCACGGTGACGTAGGTCAGGCCGCGCAGGCCGTAGGTGATGGTGGGGATACCGGGCGCGACCATGGCGCCGTCGGAGATCACGACCACGTCGGCCGCGAGCCGCTCGGCGTGCTCCGCCACGAACGCGCTCAGGTTGGGGCTGCCGATCTCCTCCTCACCCTCGATCACGAACGTGAGGTTCACCGGCAGCGCACCGTGGACGGCCAGCAGCGCCTCCACGCCCTTGACGTGGGCGTAGATCTGCCCCTTGTCGTCCGAGGCGCCGCGCGCGGTGATCGTGGTGTCGCTGAGCGTCGGCTCGAACGGGTCGGCGTCCCACAACTCGAGCGGCTCGACCGGCTGGACGTCGTAGTGCCCGTAGATCAGTACGCGCGGCGCGCCCGGCAGCGCGGGCCCGTGGGCCACCACCACCGGGTGGCCGGGCGTGTCGTGGATCTGCGCATCGAAGCCGAGGCGCGCGAGCGCGGCGGCGCTGAACTCGGCCGCCGCGCGCACGTCGGTGGCGTGTCCAGGATCGGTCGATACCGAGGGGATCCGCAAGTACGCGAGCAACTCTTCGAGCAGCCGGTCCCGCTGGGCGACGACGTACTGGTCGACGGTCATGGCGCGCAGGCTACCACTCGTGGCCGCCGCAGCCATGGGCTTCGCGGCGGCGGCGCAGCCTCAATGGTCCTCGTCGTCCTCGCCCCGAACGCGCCGCAAGATGGCTCCGAGCGCCGCCGCATCGGCGTCGCTGCTGTCGCCGTCGAAGTCGTCCGCGTCGTCGTCGCGGTCCGGCGACGGCAGCGCCCGCATGTCGGCCATCTCGGCCTGGAGCCGGTCCTGGAGCGAGCCGATGCGCCGCTCCATGCGCACCTGCAGGTCGTCGAGGGTGCGCCGCAAGCGGATGATCTCCTCCACACCGGCGAGGTTCACGCCCAGCTCCTGCGTGAGTCGGCGGATCTCGCGCAGCTGCTCGATGTTGCGCTGCGAGTAGAGCCGCGTCTTCCCCGCCGAGCGCGAGGGCTCGATCAGGCCCTTGCGCTCGTAGAGCCGCAGCGTCTGCGGATGCATGTCGACCAGCTCGGCCGCCACGCTGATCACGTAGAGCGGCTTGTCCTTGTCGGCCATGGGATCGCCGCGCTCGCTGCCGGCGCCAGAAGGTGTTCGCTCGTCGGTCGGCTTGCGGCGGTCGTCGTCGCTCATCGGCCCTTCCCCCCACGGCGGTCCGGCGGTCCCGCGTGAGCCGGCGTCGCCCGTAACGCGTCGACCGCCTTGCGGGCGACGTCGAGGACGCCACGACCGAGCCCACGCCAGGTGTCGGTACGGACGGTGAGCACCAAGTCGCCGCCCACGCCGCCGCCGGCGACGCGAACGCGTTGGCCGTCGTAGCTCCCGGGCGGGAGTCGGACGCGCACGCCCAGCACGCTGGTGCTCACCCCGCGCGCGGCCTCGAGCGGCGTCACGTAGACCTCGGTGACCAGGTCACGGCCTTCGAGCCGCGCGGTGGCCGGCACGTCGACATCGAGCTTGACGTAGGCATCGCCCGGCGGCTGACCTGGCCCGCCCATGCCGGCGAGCCGCAGGCGCGTCCCGTGGCCGGCGCGCGCCGGGACCTTCACGTCGACGTCGAGGCCGCGCGCGAGGATGCCGGTCCCGCCGCAGGTGGCGCAGACGCCGCCGGCGTCGCGCCCGAGCCCGCGACAAGCGCTGCACAGGAGCGGGCCCGGCAGGTGGACGCGCTTGTTGCCGCCGGCGCGAGCGGTGGCGAGGTCGATCTTCGCGCGCACCTCGCGGTCCTCGCCCGGCAGCAGGCCAGCTTGGCGGAACATGGTGGTCACGCCCCGGAAGAGCGCGTCGAACACGAAGTTCCCGCTGGTGGGGACGCCGCCTCGACGGCTCCAGTCCATCGGGATGTCGGCCTCCTGGAAGATGACGCGCCAGTCGACGTGGCTGAAATCGGGCTGGGAGCCGGCCGGTCCACGGCCCGCATGGCCGAGGGTGTCGTAGCGCCGGCGCAACGCCGGATCGCGCAAGGTGGCATAGGCCTCCGAGATGGTCTTGAAGCGCTCCTCGGCGGTGCCGTCCCCGGGATTACGGTCGGGATGATAGCGCAGGGCCAACTGCCGGTAGGCTTGCTTGATGGCGTCCTGGTCCGCGTCGCGGGGGACGCCGAGCACCTCGTAGGGGTCGTTTGCTGCGCCCGGCACGCGGCGAGTGTACCAGATGTGAGTCTGGTAGACTCAGGTCTGGCGACGGAGCGCATCGGTGCTACGATGGGGCTGGCCGCACTGCACGCGACCGGAGGTAGCCATGTCTGTCCGTGTCCGCCGAACCTTGTTGGTGCTGTTGAGCCTCGCGCTCGTCATCGGTGCCCTGGCGGCCTGCCGGAACGAGACCCAGAACATCATCCGCCGCAGCATCCAGGACTTCACCAGCGTCCGCATGTACATCACGGTCTACTCGTACGACGGCACGGTGCTGTTCGAGGGGCTGGTCGACGGCAAGCCGACGCGCTCCTCGGCGCGCTCGGATGATGGCGGTGATGCGCAGGCGGGTAGTTACGTGTTCTGGTACGACGAGCGCGGGCGCTATCACCAGACGAGCATGCCGTACATCGTCACCACGTACGACCGTGGTGTGCAGCCGTGACGCCGGTGCCGCGCGAGCGCGCCGGCTGGCGCCATCGGCCCCGGTCGAGCCCCACCTCACACCCGTTGGAAAGGGTCATCATGCGCATCTCGCTCCCACGAATCGTGGCTCTCTTGGCTATACCGCTCCTCCTCGGGGCCTGCACGGTGCTGGTAGAGCCGCTCGACGTCCGCGTCAGGCCGCCCACGGTCACGGTCCGCGACGCGTTCCTGATCCGCCACTTCGAGCCCGAGCGCGGCGCGGGCGCCACGTACCGGATCGGCGATCCGATCGGCTTCCGGGTCCGCGCGGCGCAAGACGGCTACGTCACACTCACCGCCATCGACCCGACGGGTGAGGTGTACGTGTTCGCCCGCAACATCCGGGTGCGGGCGAACCGCACCGAGATCATCCGCGGCATCAGCCCGCGCGAACGCTTCGTGGTCACCGCGCCCGAGGGGCTGCACCGTGTCAGCGTCCACTTCAAGCCGGCACGAAGCGACGAGACCGTCACGTTCCGGGGCGTCAGCGGCTATGGCACCTGGCAGGCGCAGATCCGGCTCGAGCTGCGCGCGTTCCCGCGCGGCGACATCGCCGAGACGCACTTCACCGTGAGGCGCTGAGTTCCTGCGTCCAGCGCTCCGACACCACGCGGCTCGCCCGAGCCCGCTGGCGGCGCGCGCGCGGTGAGTGTACGACGCTTTCTGCTCGGTCGAGCCGTCCACGTGCGGTAGACTGGGGTAGCGCATAGCGCGTTCTGGTCGCACGCGCGGGTTCCCGCGACGGCGACCCGGTTCGAAAGGCAGGCGAGGGTGGCTGGTCACAACAAGTGGTCGCAGATCAAGCGCAAGAAGGCCGCGAACGACAATCAGCGCGGCAAGGTCATCAGTAAGCACATCCGCGCGATCCAGACGGCCGTGCGCGAGGGTGGCAGCGCCGACGCTTCCACCAACCTGGCACTCAAGAACGCGCTGGCGGCAGCCAAGGGCGACAACGTCCCCGCCGACAACGTCGAGCGCGCCATCGAGCGCGGGCTCGGCGGCAGCGACGGTGCGGCCGCCTTCGAGACCGTGGTGTACGAGGGCTACGGCCCGGCCGGCGTGGCGATGATGATCGAGGCGCTGACCGACAACCGCAACCGCACCGCGGGCGAGATCCGGCACGTCTTCACGAAGCGCGGCGGCAACCTCTCGGGCAGCGTCGCGTGGCAGTTCGAGAGCAAGGGCGTGATCGTGGTCCCCGGGGCCGGCGACGACGTGGCCGAGGCCGCCATCGAGGCCGGCGCCGAGGACATCGAGCTCGACGACGACGGCACCACCATCTACACCGCGCCGACCGAGTTGTTCGCCGTTGCCGAGTCGCTGCAGGCGGCGGGCCTGGAGACGACCGTCTGCCAGCTCACGAAGGTCCCGCAGACGCTCACCGAGTTGCCCGCCGCCGACGCGGACAAGGTCGTCGGGTTCATCGAGGCGCTCGAGGACCTCGACGACGTGCAGAACGTCTACACCAACGCCGACTTGGAGAATGCCGGCACGCTGGTGAGCTGAGGAGTGACGCGATGAGCTTCCCGACCGTGGCGTGGGCCGACGTCCCCCGGATCACCGGCTCCCAGATGCAGCAGCTGATCATGCTGGCCACCGGCAAGTACGGCCTCGACAGCCGGCTGCTGGTCGAGCACACTGCCCGCAATCTGGTGCACCTGAGCGAGACGCTGGCTCCGGAGGGCACGGTGCTGGTGGTCGCCGGTCGTGGCAACAACGGCTCCGGCGGCCTGGCCGCGGCGCGGTTGCTCGCGGCCCGTGGCCGACGCGTCTGGGTGGTGCCCACGCACGAGGCGGAGAACTACTCCGGCACGCCCAAGGAGCAGCTCGAGCACCTACGGCACTTCGAGACGGTGAAGGTTCGCACCAGCCTGCCGAAGATGAAGTTCGCCGTGGTGATCGATGCCGCCATCGGGACCAACCTCGAGGGTCCGCCGCGGGGCCGCACGCTCGACGTGATCACCGTCTTGAACCAGCTCGTGACGCAAGCGAGCTGCGTGATCGCACTCGACGTCCCTACCGGCCTCCAGGCCGACGACGGCGAGTTGCCCGGCGACGTGGTGCACGCCAGCGCCACCCTGGCCGTCGGCTTGCCGAAGGTGGGCGCCATGCCTGGTGGTCACGTCGGTCGGCTGTTCGTCGGCGACCTCGGTCTCCCCGACGGCCTCTACGAAGCCATGGGCCTGACGCCGCCCAAGCTGCCGGGCTTCGTGACCGAAGTGGTGTCGGGCTGAGCACGGTCGCCAGGTAGGGCGCCGTGCATGGCGGTGGCGCGCTGGTCGTATCCGCACCTGAATGTGCGTATACTCGATGCGACATCGGTCGCTGGCATCGGTCGCTGGCGTGGCGGTAAGCCACCTTGGACGCGGAGGGCGCAAGGATGCACCGCTCGTGGACCTCGGGCCTCGTGGCGCTGGGCGCATGCTTGGCGGCCGGCTGCATGCCGGCGCAGCTGCCCCCGGTGGCCCTGCTCGAGATCGACGGATTCTCGGCGCGTGATGTCGTCACGCACGTGCACGAGGAGCGCGTGGTCGAGTGCGACGAAGGTCACGAGGTCCGTTACACCTACGTCGCCGGCGTCGCAGACGGCGCCGAGTTCCTCCTCACCAAGCCGAGCACCCGCGACGTCGCCCCCGGCGCCGACATCTGGGACGAGCACGAGCGTCTCGTCCTGTTCGCCCGCGGTTACATCCCGCCGAGCGAGCCGAGCGGCTTCCCGGACCCGCTACCCTCGTCGATCGTGGCGCTGCGTGATGCGCTCACGTGCCAGGGCTTCGCGCTGGCGGCGTCGAGCTACGCCGCCAACGGCTTCGCCGTCCGCGAGGGCGTTCGCGACACCCACCTGCTCAACGCCCTGTTCGCACGCCACTTCGGCGTGGCGCCCGACCGGACGTTCGTCGTGGGCCAGTCGATGGGCGGCCTCGTCACGCTGCGCCTCGTCGAGCACTACCCGCATCGCTACGACGGTGCCCTCGTCTTCTGCGCCCCGTCGGGCGGCAGCCTGCTGCAGCTCACCTACGTCGGCCACGTACGGGTCCTGGCCGCTCACTTCTTCCCCGAGCTGTTCGCGGCGGACGCCCTGACGCCCACGCCGCGCAGCCTCGCCGAGGTGGCCCGGCTGGTCGAGGCCATCGACGAGGACGCGCTCCTCGCCCTCGGCTCGATGCGGCTGCCGGGCAGCGAGCTGTTCCAACCCGGCGGCGTGCCGCTCCTGCCGATCGATCCGGCCTCCGATGACGTCGTCGCCGCACTGCGGACCTCGCTGCTGAGCGCCCTGGAGTACTGGGAGGTGGGCATGGCCGACGTGCTCGAGCGGGGCGCCGGCAGCCCCTTCGGCAATAGCACCACGTACTACCGCAGCGACGCGCTGGGCTTCGCCGAGACGCTGGCGCTCAACCGCGACGTGGAGCGCCATCGCCTGAGCGCAGCGGCGCTGCTGCACTGGCTGCGCTGGTACCAGCCGCGCGGCAACCTGCGCCTACCGGTCGTGAGCATGCACACGTCGGCCGACGCGAGCGTGCCGATCGCGCACGCGGTCGTCTACGCCGAACTCGCCAA
>SLRS01000203.1 GCA_007130855.1 Trueperaceae bacterium
GCGAGCTCGAGCGCTTCATCGTGCTGCAGGTGGTCGACCAGCACTGGAAGGAGCACCTCCACAACATGGACGTGCTGCGCCAGGGCATCGGCCTGCGCGGCTACGGCCAGCGCAACCCGCTGCAGGAGTACGCATTCGAGGGTTACAACCTGTTCGAGGAGATGAAGGCGAACATCAAGCTCAACGTCGCCAAGCTGCTCTTCCGGGTCCAGGTGCAGACCAACGCGCGGCTCGAGCGCCGTGATGCGCGCACCAGCGGGCTGCGCTTCGAGCAGAGCGGCCCGCCCACCCTCGGCGCCGGCGACGGGCCCACCAAGCCCATCACCACCGAGGACAAGGTCGGTCGCAACGAACCGTGCCCCTGCGGATCGGGCAAGAAGTACAAGCACTGCCACGGCCGTGCCGTCGCCGCCTGAAGGCGCGGCGGCCGCGGCGGGCGCGCACGCGGATCGGCCCCGGCCGAGCTTCGGCGAGCGCCTCCATGCGCATGCACGCGCAGCGCGCTCGCGCGTCTGCCTGGGGCTCGATCCACGACCCGCCGATCACCCCCTCACCCACCCGGAGCGCGTCCGCGGCGACCCGGCCGGCGTCGCCAAGGGCGTCGTCGCCTTCTACCGCGCGATCTTGGAGGCCTGCCACGAGCGCCTCGCGTGCGTGAAACCGCAGGCGGCGTTCTTCGAGGCGCTCGGGATCCCGGGGATGGTGGGGCTGGCGCAGCTGATCGCCGATGCCCGGGCGCTCGGCTTGCCGGTCATCCTCGACGCCAAGCGCGGCGACATCGGCACCACGGCGGAGGCCTATGCCGGCGCCTACCTCGGGGACGGCGTCTGGTCGGCCGACGCCCTCACCGTCTCGCCCTACCTCGGTCCCGATACGCTGGAGCCGTTCACGGCGCGGGCGCGCCAGGGTGGCCGCGCGCTCTACGTCCTGGTCGCCACCTCGAACCCGGGCGCGGAGGTCTGGCAGGACCGGATCACGCCCGACGGACGCCTGCTGCACGAGCACGTGGCCGATCACCTGCAGCTGCTCGCGCGCGAGCACGGCCGCTACCGCACCATCGGCGCGGTGGTGGGCGCCACCCGCGGCGAGCGGCTCGCTGCCCTGCGCCGCCGCATGCCCGACGTCTTGCTGCTGGTGCCGGGCTACGGGGCCCAGGGCGCCAGCGCGCGAGACGTGGTGAGCGCCTTCGACGAGGCCGGCCTCGGCGCGGTGGTGAACGCCAGTCGCGCCCTGGTTCCCGCTGCCGCCGTCGCCGGCTTACGCGAGGCCGGTGCCGACGCGCGCCGCAGGGTCGATGCCATGGCCGACGCGATCGAGACGGCGCTCGAGGCGCGCTGAGCGAAGCGCCTCGGGGCCGCCCGATCCCGATCCGTCGGCTCGCCGAGGCTCAGTCGACCACGATCGAGTAGCGCGAGGCAGCCGACGCACCGGCCGTGCCGTCGCGCGTGTACACCGCCACGACGCTGTCGCAGGGCACCACCCTCGGGGCATCGGGGCCGAACTCCTGGCCGCCGGGAACGCGCATCACGATGTCGCCGCGGAAGCTGCTGACCAGCGTCAAGCGGAGATCGGCGAAGCCGCTCCCCGCGCCACAGGCGAGGCGGAAGTAGTCGACGTCGCCGAGCCGCTCGATGGCTCCGGCAGGGCCGTCGCCCTCAGCGGTCACGACGAACGGGGTGGCCTCCTGCACCCGCTCGTTGGGCTCGTTCAGGTCGGCCTCGGGGGTCCCGTAGGCGTACACCTGCACCGTCCGCGTCGTGAACGAGGCGTTGGTGATGCGCACCACGACCGGACCCGACTGGTAACGGCTGGCCACGCACGGACCGTCACAGGACCAGCTGACTCCGATCGCCATCGGTTCCGGCCCGGCCGCGCCGGCGGCCAGGCTCAGCCCGGTCGGCGACGATGCGAACAGGTCTCGTCGGCTGCTGTAGCCGACCATCTGACCGGCGACGGGGACCTCGAGGCGCACGTTGTGCTCGACGTTGACACCGCCGATCTCGACATAGCGCAGCGCCGCCGCCGCGGACGGGAACGTCAGACGCACCAAGCGCGTCGCGTTCGCCGGCACGCTCACGCTCCCGAGCGCCGTCGGGGCGGCGCCGATCAGGCCCTGTGCCACCACGTCGAGCTCGAACAGGGCGGCCGGGTCGGCGACGAGGCTGTAGCCCGAGTACCGCGAGGGGCCCGCCGAGCCGTCGTTGGTCGCCACCGCCACGGTCGAGCCGCAGGCGATCGGGTCGGTCTCGACACCGGGGCCGTAGCTGCGCTCATCGGCCCGCAGGAAGATGGCCGGGCCGAAGTCGCTCAGCAACGTGAGCCGCATGCCGTCGTCGAAGTCGGCCGTGCAGTCGAGACGGAAGGAGTCGACGTCAGCGGCGTGCTCGATCGCCCCGGATGCGCCGTCGCCGGCACGCGCCAGCACGACGGCGGTTGCCGTCGCGGGCGTGTCGTTGGGCTCGTTGGTGTCGGTCGGCACGAGCCCGTACGCGTAGATCGAGACCGACCGCGCCGTGCTGCTGGTGTTCTCGAGCTTGACCAGGTAGGTGCCGGCCTCGTAGGCGCGAGCCGTGCAGGGACCGAAGCACGTCCACGTCACGGCGATCGCGCTGCGCTCGGCGGTCGCGTCCGCTCCGGTCTCGTCGAAGCGTCCGAGTCGGCTCAACTGCGTCGCGAAGCGCCGCGACGACGTACTCGCCACCAGCAGCCGGAGGGGAGCGGTCGACCGGTAGAACTCCACGCGCACGCTGCCCTCGACGGCGCTCCCCGCGACCTCGAAGTACATGAGCGCGTTCGGCGTCGCGACCTCGCGGTACTGGACCTCGACCCAGCGGGTGTCCCTGGCTGGGACGGTGATGGTGTCGAGCAGCCCGGGTTCCGCCGTCACGATCCGCTCGGCCGTCAGGCGGACGTCGGGCTCCGGTAGGAAGATCGAGACCTGGCAGGCGGCGAGCAGCAGCGCGGCGAGCCCGAGCAGCGCGGCGAGCCGCAGCGGACGACATGGCACCATGATGACCTCCACGAGTTGCATCATAGGCGCAGCGCCCCGGCGCCGGATGCGGCGCCGTTCACGTCGTGGTCATGCCCGCTGGCTGGTCGCTTCAGTCGCGCCGGGGCGGTGTCTGCAGCACGCGCACGAGCCCCATCGGCGAGAGGTTGGTCCGTACCTGCGGGAGCAGCAGCGCGAGCTGCAACGGACCCACGGGGTCGCCGACGAACACGGCGCTGAAGGCCTCGAGCTCGCGGACCTCGGGATGCTCGAAGGCGAACACCGCCACCTCGTCGCCGCGCTCCACGCGGTAAGGCCAGGCGCGCGTCTCCGGCTCGCTGCCGACGAGGTACATCGCGGCCTCGTCGGCATGCGTCAGGAACAGCGAAAGCGCCACGGGTGCCGAGGCGCTCACGTAATCGCGCACCGGACGCCCACAGAAATGGATGCGCCCGGCCAGCTCCCGGGCGCCGTCGCGCATCGACCACCCCGCAGGCGTCGGCCACACCAGCAGGCGCGGGTATGGCGACCAGTTCGACATCACCCCGACGAACGCCAGACTGGCCTCGTCGCCCGGCTCCCAGGCCAGGAGCGCCACCGGCCGCATCACGCCGAGGATCCGGTCGACCACGGCATCGAGATCATCGCGCAGGTCGTCGTGGCTGCGCAGCGGGCCCAACTCGATGCCGGGCAGCCCGTAGGCCGCCAGCAACCCGTCGAGCAGCGCCTGCCAAGCCGCAGCGTCGAATGCGTCGAGCTCGAACGACGCCGGCATCAGCCGGCGCTCGCGCAGGTAGCGTAGGGCGTCGACGAGTGGATCGGCGGGGTCGAGCCCCAGGGACGCCACCGAGAGCGTTCGGGGGAGCGCGGGCTCCAGCGCCTGGACCGTCTCGGCGAGCCAGCGGATCGCGACCCGGCCGAGCGGCTCCGACGCATGGGCCTCCGCGGAGGTGGCGCGGCAGCCGACCGCCATGCCCGTGACCGAGAGCAGGGCGATCATGATGAGCGGGGCGAGCCGTCTCACACCGATCATCATGCACGCTGCGGGCGGCGGCGGAGCCGCGGTCGGTCCCGCGCGGCGACGAGCCGCGAAGCTCACTCGATGATGATCGAATAGGTTGACGACGCCGAGGGGCCTGCCGTCGCGTCGAGCGTACGGACGTGCACCGTCGACCCGCACGGCAAGATCGCGGTGGTCTGCCCGGGCCGGTAGGTCTGACCCCCGGCGATGAGGGCGATGTCGCCACGGAAGCCGCTGCTGAGGCTCAACTCGAGGTTGTCGAAGGGGAAGCCCCCGCCGCAGTCGATCAGGAAGTAGTCGCGATCGTCGACCCGCTCGATGGCGCCGGTGACCGAATCGCCGCGCGCGGTCGCGATCACGCGCGTGGCGCGCGCGGCGCTGTCGTTGGGCTCGTTCTGATCGGTCTCGTCCAAGCCGTAGGCGTAGACCCTGACCGTGCGGTCGCTACCGCTCTGGTTCACGACCCGCGCGTACGTCGTCCCGGCGCGGTAGGCGCGCGCCGTACACGGACCGAAGCAGGTCCAGCCGATCGAGATCGACGAGCGCTCGAGCGCCCCGCCGACCGTTTCGGCGTCCAGGAGGCTCGCGGCTGCCGTGGTGGTCGCGAACAGGTTCGGCGAGCGACTGACGAGCTCGCGCGCGCTCCCAGCCGGGTTCCACAGCTCGAGTTGCAGCCCGGTACCGGTCCCGACCGGCTCGATCTCGAGGTACATGAGGTCGGCCGTCGAGCCCGGATAGGTGACCTCGAGGACGACGAAGGCGTCGGCGGGGACCGTGATCGTGCGACGTGGCGTCGGCTCGGCGGTCCTCCCCTGTGCGTTGATGGCGAAATCGGCGCCAGGCGGCGGCGGCCTGACGGTGACTTGGCACGCGGCGAGCAGCAGCGCCAGCAGCGCGAGCGTGAGGAAGCTACGAAGACGAGACATCTCTACCTCCAATGCCGTTCGTGCCCAGCATAGGGGGCGCATCGCACCGCCGCGCGCAGCGAGGGTACGAACGTCATCACCGTCTTCTCACTCGAGCGCCATCAGGAACGGGTAGAGATCGGGCGCTCCGGGCTGGAGCTCGACCTCGAGGTCGGAGGCCACCCCCTCGAGCCGCGCGAGCAGCGACTCGGCAGCCTCGGGTCCGACCTCGGCGCTGTAGAACAGCGTGGCGATGTCGTGCTCGCGGCCGTACCTGCCGACGAGCCCCACCAGGCACGCCGCGGGATCGTCGGCCCGCTCGACGAGCTTGCCGTCGACCAAGCCGATGGCGTCGCCCCGCTTGACGGCCACGCCGTCGATATCGGCGTCGCGCGACGCGACCGTCACCTCGAACGTCCGCGCCGACCCGGCTGCCTCCTCCATCGGCCCGAAGAGCTCGTCGATACCTTGCTCCTCGTCGAACGGCACCGCGGCCGCCAACCCCTGACCGAGCGTCCGCGTGGGGAGCACCCGGACGGTCTTCTCCGGCACCAGTTCGGCCACGCGCTCGGCGGCCATGATGATGTTCTTGTTGTTCGGCATGATCAGGACCTCAGGCGCCCCGATCGAGCGGACCGCATCGGCGATGTCCTGCACCGAGGGGTTGTCGGTCTGGCCGCCCCCGACCACGCGGGCGCCGAGGCTGCGGAACATCTTGGTGACGCCGTAGCCGCTCGAGACCGCCACCAGCCCGGCGCGCACCGACTGCGCCTGGTTCGGGTCGACGTCAGCCAGGATCTCCGAGTGCTGCTCGCTCATGTCCTCGACCTTGGAGCGCACCATGTGGCCGAAGCGGCCGACGAGCGCCAACAGCTGCTCGGGCTCCTCGGTGTGGATGTGTCCCTTCACGAAGCCCTCGGCGCCGACCACGAGCAACGAGTCGCCGAACGGCGCCACCGCATCCTGGATCTCACCGGTCGACACGGTCACGTCGGACAGCAAGAACTCCGTACAGAAACCGAAGGCCTCCTCCTCGAAGTCCTGCTGCGCGCGCCGTGTGACCACGGGTGGCGGAGGCAGGTCGCGTCCCTCGTAGCAACCGACGATCCCCTCGAACATCCGTAGGAGCCCCAACCCGCCGGCGTCGACCACGCCGGCCTGCTTGAGGATCGGGAGTTGCTCGGGCGTGGCGGCCAGCGCCTCGTGCCCGAGCTCGAGCGCCCGGCGCAAGAGCGGCAGCGGACCGGCGGCGCGCGCCACGTTCGCCTCGGCCGCGTCGGCGAGGGCGCGCGCCACGGTCAAGATGGTGCCCTCCACGGGCTTCATGACCGCCGCGTAGGCGCTCTTGGTGGCACTGCGCAAGGCGCTCGCGAGCGCCCCGGCGTCGAGCACCTCGTGCTGCTTGGCCGCGTCGGAGAAGCCCTTGAGGACCTGCGACAAGATCACGCCGGAGTTCCCGCGGGCGCCGAGCAGCGAGCCGTACGCGAGCGCGTGGCAGACTTCGGGCATCGACCGCGGCACCTCGCCGTCGAGCTGGCGCCGCACCGACTGCAGGGTCAGGTGCATGTTGGTGCCGGTGTCGCCATCGGGTACCGGATAGACGTTGAGCGCGTTGACCTCGTCGATATGCACCGCCACGTACTCGGTGGCGTAGCGAAAGGCCGAGGCGAGGTCGAGCGGACCGAGTGTCGGCGGATCGTCAGGATTCGGCTCACACAGCGCCGGATCGTCGGACTCCTGCTCGTCGTCGGACGCCTCACCGGCGCCGGGCGCGCGATCGTGCTCGTGCGCCCGGTCCTCCGGCGTGGTGGCGGCGGCCGGCGCCGCATCGTCCGCGGCCCGTTCGGGCGTCGCGGGGTCGTCCGGCTCGCCGCGCCGCGTCACCGGATCGTTGGTGGCCGCCTCAACCACGGCTCACTCCCGCGACGTGCACCACGATGTTCTTCGCATCGACGCCGGCGAAGGTGGAGGCGGCGTAGTGGACCCGTTCGCGCACCGACTCAGCGACGGCCGGGATGTTCACGCCATACGCGACGACCACGTGGAGGTGGACCTCGACGTTCCCCCCAACCGCACGGGTGACCTCGACGCCCTCATCGACCTGGCGCAGCCCGAGCACGCGCCGCAAGCCCTCTCCGAGGCTCGCAGGGGCCATCCCCACCACGCCCGGGACCTCGTGCGCCGCCAGCCCGACGATCGTGGCCACGGCGGCATCGGACACGTGCAGGCGATCGGGCGCCGGGCGCTCGAGCTGCTCGCCGCCCTCGGGTACCTTCTCGAGTACCCCTTTGCGGCCGCTGGCGGCCTCACTCGGTCGGCGTGGTTCCATGCGTCGCTCCTCCCCTACTCCTCGCGCGCCCATCATACCGAAGGGCGGGCGGGCCCTCGGTGTGGCGCCGCGGCTCTCAGGGACGATCCTCGTCGTCCCAGACCTCGACCTCGACGCGGCGCCAGGCGAGTTCGATACCGGCCGCCGCCACGAACCGTTCCGCCGCCTCCATCAGGCCCCGCAAGGCGTCAGGGTCGGTGCCCACCGACACCAGCGCCAAGCGTTCCCAGTCGCAGGCATCCTGCCCCGCGACGCGGGCGACGGCGAGGGGATAACGGCGGCGCAGGCCTGCCACCACCGGCACCACGAGCGCTCGCTTGGCCTTGAGCGAGTGGACCCAGGGCATGCGCAGTTGCATGTGCGCCACGGCCACGAAGGTCGCCACCTCACTCCATGCCCGCCAGGAAGCCGAGGCGCCTGGCTGCCCGGATCAGATCCATGACGGTGGCCTCGGTGGGGTCGTAGCGGACCATCAACTGCTGCTCGCCGGCGCTCTCGACGCTCTCGACACCGTGCACCACGCGCAGGGCATCGCTCACCTTGACCCGCGCACCAACGGTGTCCATCCCGCGCACGCCGAGCAGCACC
>SLRS01000137.1 GCA_007130855.1 Trueperaceae bacterium
GGGTGGACGGCCGTCATGGTGCGAGGAGCGGGACTTGAACCCGCACGTCAAAGACACCAGATCCTAAGTCTGGCGCGTCTACCAGTTCCGCCATCCTCGCTCGAGGCCTGCCACCCCGGAGCCGCGCCCCGTGGAGGTAGGTGGGGTGGATGAAGGGATTTGAACCCTCGACCCCCGGAACCACAATCCGGTGCTCTAACCGACTGAGCTACATCCACCACGCTCGCGCCATCGATTCTAGCAGACGCGAACCGGAACCGCCGAGGACGGTCGGCTCCAGCCGCGCGATGCTATCACGCCCGATGCGACAGTGTCATCCCAGCACGAGCGCTGCGCGGCTCGCCGCGGCTCTCGCGCTGGTCCGGGGGCGCCATGACGGCGACCGCGGAGCTACTCAGGGTTCTTGAAGGCGTCACCGAAGGAGGCGGCTCCCGCGGTATCAGTGACGAGCGCGCTCACCTCGTCGGCCGTCATGGCAGGGGCGACACTCGGACCCGAGGCGTGCGTGCAGCCGAGCGCCTCGAGGCGCTCCAGCGTACTCGCCTCGGCCACGTCGACCGCCGCGAGCGGCAGGCGCAGCACCGCAGCGAGCGACGCCAGCGCGGCGGCCATGGCGTCGTCGCGCTGGTCGGTCCCGAGCCCGCGGACCGTCGCGGGCGCCAGGGTCATGCCCGCCAGCGGCAGCTCCGCCAGGACGCGCATCGCCAGTCCCTCACCGTTGACGTCGTCGACCAGGAGGTCGAAGCCCGCGCGGCGCGCGCTGGCGAGCGCGCGCAGCAGCGACGGGGTGACACCGCCGACGCGGTCGGCCGCCAGCGCCCAGGCGATCGCACCCGTGGCGAGGTCGTGGCGCTCGCTGAGGTCGCGGGCGATGCGCTCGGCTCGACCATCGCGCAGCAGCCGTGGCGAGAGCGGCAGGATCACCCTCCAAGGGTGCTTCGGCGCGGCGTCGCGCCAGCGACAGAGGTCGGTGCTCGCCGTCTCGAGCAACGCCGTGAACAGCGCCTCCTCGCAGCGTGCATCGTCAGCGAGCGCGACGAGCGCGTGGCCGTTCCAGCGAGCCACGCCAGCGTCGTCGAGGTCGCCGTCTGGCGTCAGGTCGGCCACGTCGGCCAGGAGGCGCAGCGCAACGAGGCGCCGATCCCCCAACCGCTCGACGCTCTGGTAGCGGACGCGCAGCCGACCGCCTTCGAGCGCTGCGACCAGGAGTGCGCGCGCACGTTCGCGCGTACGCGCGGCCGCGTCGACCGGCGCGGCATGGAACGCGACGGCCGGCGCACCGCGCTGCCGCGCGAGGTCGCGCGCGGCCTCGGCGCTGCGCAGGAGTTCGGCTGACGTGGCGCCGTCGTCGGGAGCCAGGCTGACGCCGATCACGGCCTGTGGCGGCGAGCCCGGGGCGACGCCGGCGAGCGCCTCGGTCAGCGCATGCTGGAGCTTGCTCGCGATCGAGTGGGCGGCGACGTCCCCGCGCAGGTTACCTGCGACCACCGCCAGCGCATCGCTGCCACACCTGGCGACGGTGTCACCGTCGCGCAGCGCGGCACGCATGCCGTCGGCGCTGGCGCTCCACAACGCGTCGCGCCCTGCGTGGCCCAGCCGCTGCACGAGGTGCGCCGTCGGCCCTGGGTCGATCACGAACAGCGCCGTCGAACGGCCATCGCGCCGGTCGCGCGCCAGCGTGGCGGCGAGCCGGTCGCACAGCAGCGAGCGATTGGGGAGGCCCGTGAGCGGATCGTGCGTCGCCTCGTGCTCGAGCCGCGCCTGGGCGGCGCGCAAGGACGCCTCGAACGCCAGGCGCTGCAGCAGCGCCCCGAGCTGTGCGGCGACCAGTTCGCCCCAGGCCGGCGCGGACTCGGCGAACGCGCCGTCGTCGTCGAGGCTGTACAGGTCGAGGTAGTTGCGCAGTTCGCCGGCCACGCGCACCGGAACCGACAGGGTGGCCGCGACCCTGCCCCGGAGGGCGGGCGGCGTCGGCGCACCCTGATCGTCGCTGCCGGCATGTCGCACCAGGCGCGTCCGGGGAGCGCCAGGGCGGAGCTCTGGCACCGAGTCGCCGGGGGCGAGTGCTGGTGCCAAGTCGAAGCCGTGGGCTGCCACGTAGACCCAGGTGCCCTCGGCCGTCGGCGCCGACAGCGCCGCCGCCTGCGTGCCCGGCACGTGCTCGACGGCGAACGCGAGGACGCGGGCGTACGCGTCGGCGACGCCTTCGAGCGCTTCGGTCGACGCGCCCAGGGGGGTGGCCGGCGCCGCGAGCAGCGTCGCCATCAGGTCGGTCACGGCCCGCAGCGGCTTCACGAGCGACTCCTCGCGACCCGCGCGAGCGCCCTTCGCCGACTCCGGGGCGTCCGCTTCGTGATCGGCGGTTCCTGGCGCCATGCGTGAGTGTACGCGAGCCGGGCGCCGGGCACGTCCACGTCGCGGTGCCGCAAGAGCGCCGTGCAGTAGCATCGATTCGTGACGAGGCACGAGCGGCGCGACCTCGATCTGGTCGTCTGGGGTGCGACCGGCTACACCGGCCGCCTGGTCGCCGACGCGCTCGCCGCGGGCGCCCCGGCCGGCTTGCGCTGGGCGCTCGGCGGCCGCGACCGCGAGCGGCTCGAGGCGTTGCGCAGCGACCTGGCCGCCGACGTCGAGATCGTGTGCGGTGACGCCCACGACGCGGCCTCGTTGGCCAGGATCGCACGCGCGACGAGGGTCGTGCTGTCGACGGTCGGACCCTACAGCGAGCACGGGACGCCGCTGGTGTCGGCCTGCGTCGAGGCCGGTACCGACTACGCCGACATCAGCGGCGAGACACGCTGGATGCGCAGCTCGATCGACGCCTTCGACGCCAGCGCCCGAGCCAGCGGGGCGCGGATCGTGCATGCCTGCGGGTTCGATGCCGTCCCCTCGGACCTGGGCGTGTGGCTGCTCCAAGAGGCGGCCCTGGCGCGTTACGAACGCCCGTGCCGGCGCTGCGTCCACGTCTTCGGCGTCAGCGGGGCGGGCCTGAGCGGCGGCAGCGTCGCCAGCACCTTGGGCGTGCTGACGGGGGTCGCGAACGAACGCAGCGCCCGCCTGCCGATCGCCGACGTCGACTTGCTGGCGCCGGGGGCGCCGCCCTCGAGCCCGATCACCGACGTGTGGTGGCCACAGCGGGAGCCGCAGCGCCGCGCGTGGACGGCGCCATTCCCCATGGCACTGGTCAACACGCGCGTGGTGCGGCGCACCCGGGCGCTCCTGGGCGAACCCTGGAGCAGCGCGTTCGAGTACCGCGAGCGCTGGCGCGCGCCGAGCTGGTCGCTCGCGGCCCTGGTCGGAGCCGGCTCAAGGACGCTGCCTGCGCTGCTGGCGCTCTCGCCGGCGCGCCGGCTCGCGCAGCGCTGGCTACCGAAGCCTGGCGAGGGGCCGGAGCCTGCCGCGCTGGAGCGCGGGTCCTTCGACACGACGCTGACCGGTCAGGTCGACGGCGTGGCCGAGCCCGTGGTGGTGCGGATCGCGTCCCCGTTCGACCCGGGCTATCGCGCCACCGCCCGCATGCTGCGCGAGATCGGGCTGCTGCTGGCCGCGGGCGAGTGCGAAGCACCCGGCGGCGTGCTGACGCCGGCGTTCGTCGGCAGGGAAAGGTTGGTGGAGCGGCTCGGCCTGGCCGGGATCCGCTTCGAGGTGGTGGCGGAGCCCGTCACACCTGCCGACCAGCGGCCCGCGGACGGCGGCGCCTAGCAACCGTAGGGGGGCCGCCACCGCCGCCACCGCCGCCACCACCCCCACCACCCCCACCGCGCGCGGCGACGCCGGCGCTAGCGTCGGGCAAACTCGGTGGTTTCCGACTCCCTGGCCACCGCTTCGTCCAGGCCCTGGCGGACGCCACGTTGCCAGGCCTCGTCGAAGGCGGCGCTGGCGCAGCGTGCGCGCGCGGCCGCGACCTCGACCTCGTGCTCCTCGCGCTCGCGCCCATAGCGCAGCCGCGCGCTGCGGAGCCGCTCCGCCTCGACGGCGCCCCACAGGCTCGCGGCACGTTCGGGTTCGCCGGCGTTCGCTGCCAGGCAGGCGAGGCACTCGAGGACGTACGCGCAGGCGCGCCGGTCGCCGAGCGCCCGACTCAGCCGCAAGGATCGTCGGTAGAGGGCGAGTGCCTGCTCGTGCGCGCCCCCGCGTTTGGCGATGATGCCGAGGTTGGTCAGACGCGAGGCGATGCCCCAGGTGTTGCCGAGCCGCTCCTCGAGCTCGAGGCTGCGGGCGTAGTGGGTCTCGGCGGCCCGCTCGTCACCCGCGTAGTAAGCGATGTTGCCCAAGTGGTTCAGAACGGCCGCCTCGCCCGCGGCGTCGCGCAGCGAGCGGAAGCGTTCGAGGGCGTCGAGCAGGGCTTTTCGGGCGCTGGGTGAGTGACCCAGCGCCTCGGCGAGCCTGCCGACCTGGTGGGTCGCTTCGGCGATCAGCGCGGCGTCGTCCTGGGCGAGCGCGATCATGAGCGCCTCGTGGCTCTGGAGCGCGCTCTCATGCCGCCACGGTTGCGCGCTGGCGATCAACTGCAGGGCGCGGGCGCGGTCGAGCGTGGCGGCGCCGGCCTCTGGATGCTCGAGGATCCGGCGAACGGCCGAAGCCACCTCGACGATGTGCCCGCGTACCAGCCAGAAGTTGCGCAAGTGGTGGGCGATGCGCAGGCCCGCGCGCGGCGCATGGCGCTCCGCGAAGGCCAGTGCCGCGCGGAGGTTGCCCATCTCGACCTCGAGGCGTTCGAACCAGTCGCCTTGATGCGCCAAGACGAGGTGGCCGCTCGCCTCCTCCGCGAGCCGCTCCATGGCGTAGACCAGGCGCTGCGCCGCCGCGGTCGCGCTCTCGGGTTCGGCGCGTAGCAGCTCCTGGCAGTACTGCCTCAGGAGCGCATGCTGGCGGTAGCGCTCGGTGCCTGCGGGCTCGATGAGGGAGGCGTCGGCGAGCTTCGCGAGCAGCGCGCGCTCGGCGCCGGTCACGCTCAGCGCCGCCGCGCTCGTGAAGCCGTCGCGGAAGACGGCGAGCTGCATCAGCGTGCGCCGTGAGGCGTGGTCGAGCAGCGCCCAGGACCGATCGAACACGGCCCGCATGCTCTGGTGGCCGGGGGCGATGTTCCGTGAGGGCGTGCCGAGCGCGTCGAGCGAGCGCTCGATGGCGGCGGCGATCTCGCGCGGCGTCATCGACCGGATCCAGACCGCGGCCAGCTCGATGGCCAGAGGTGATCCTTCCACCAGGTGACAGATCCGCTGGACGTGATCGAGGTCGTCGGCGCCGAGTTCGAGGTCGGCGCGGGCACGCCGCGCCCGGTGGAGGAAGAGGCGGACCGCGTCGCTACGTTCGATCGCCGCCGCCGGGCCGGCCGCCGCGCTGCCGACCGGGTCGGGCAGCACCAGGCCGCGCAGTTGCCAGACGAACTCCTCCTCGAGCTCGAGGCGCTGGCGCGACGTGACGATCAGGTGGAGCCTCGGGCAAGCACCCAGGATCTCGGCCAGCACGCGGGCGTCAGCCGCAAGGTGCTCGACCTCGTCGAGCACCAACACTACCTGGCGCGCGCCGATCGCGGCGACGACGGCGTCGAGCGACGCTCCACCGGGCGCCATCGAGGCGCCGATCGCCGCGCCGATCGCCACCGGGATGTCGGCGGCTGCGGCGGCCGACACCAGCGGTACGAGGTACACGGCGTCGACGCCGGGCGTGCGGGTGCGCGCGTGGGCGACCTCCAGGGCGAGGCGGGTCTTGCCGCTGCCACCGGGTCCGTGGATGGTGACGAGCCGGGCGCCCCTGCGATCGAGGAGGTCGGCGATGCCCGCCAGTTCGCGCTCGCGACCGACGAACGAGGTCGACGGCACGGGCAGGTTGTGGTGCGGGGAAACGGGCCGCGTCGCGCCGCTCGCCAGGCGCTCGCGCGCCGCGCCGAGCGTGGCCGGCGTAGGCAGCTCGATCCCCTCGGCGTCGGCCCGGCGCCGCCAGGGTGCGCTCCAATCCGAGGCGCCGGCCTGGAGCAGGTCGGCGAGGAGCGCGGAGGTGTGGGACGTCGGCGTGGTGGCGCCGGCCACGAAGGCCGCTGCTTCGGCCACCGCCGCGGCGCGCTCGAAGTCTCGCTGCGAGGCGAGCCGCTGCGCCTGCATGACGAGCACCTCGCGCACGCGGTCGCCGAGGTGCTCGCGGGTCTGGTACACCCATTCCTCGAGCTCGACCCCCAAGCGCAGCTCGAGGCCCTCGAGGAATGCGCCGCGATACAGGCGCTCGATGGCGGCGCTGTCGTGGTGCGACAGCGCCTCGAGTAGCTGCGCCGCGTCGCAGGCGAGCGTGCTCCAGGCATGGATGCCGTCGGCCTCGACCGCGCCCGGCGCCGCGTCACGCAGGCGCTTGAGCGTCACCGAGAGGCGGTTGCGCGAGTCCGTCGCACCGCTCCAGAACAGCTCGGCGAGGTGGCCCCTGGGCTGCTTGCCCTCGAGCGCCAGGTAGGCCAGCAGCAGCAGCGGCTTCGGGCGCCGGATCGCTGCACCCTCGAGTTCGAGACCACCGAGCGTCCGCAGCAGCATGCGTACGAGTCTAGCGGGCGCCGGGCCGTCCGTCTGCGCCGCTCGGACAGGGCGAAGACAGACCTGGTGGTCCAGACTCGAGACATGCAGAGGTTGCGTGGAGCGACGTCGGTGGCGTCGTGCCTCGCGCGCTGAGGAGGCCCGCTCATGGACGGCAACCCGTTCGGCTACAGGGACTTCGAGGGCACCAGGCCCTTGGTCTTCATCCCGCGCGCCTTCGTGCTCACGGCCGCCTTCGCCGTGGCCGGCTACAGCGCCTTGACGAGCGGCTCGCCCGGCGACTTCGCGTTCCGGCTCGTGACGATCTCGGCGTTGGTCGCCTTCGCCTATTGGTGCGTGCTGGTATGGGGCTGCGTGCTGGTGATGGGCTGCGCGAGCCGCCTCGCCGACGCGTGGCCGGCGCGCGCGCTCCGCGCACGCGTGGCGCGTGGCGCGCTGCGCGACATGCCGTAGCGGTCAGCCGAGGCGCTCGCCGCCGGTCGCCGCGTAGGCGGCCTGGATGTCGAGCAACTCCTCGGTGATCGCATTCTGCCGGGCCTGGTTGTAGGCGGTGCGAAGCGCCGTGATGCGCTCCTCGATGTTGCGCTCGGCGGCGTCCATCGCCGCTAGGCGGGCGGCGTTCTCGGCCGCCTGCGAAGCTGCGAAGGCGCGCACCAAGGCGTGGGCGATCCGCTGCCGGACGACGCCCTGGACCAGGTCGTGCGCGTCGGAGATCGCCATCGGCAGTCGCTTGGTCGGCCACGGCCGTCCGCGCAGCGTGCGCAGCCAGGCCGTGTCGAGCGGCAGGACCTGCACCACGCGCGGCTCGTAGGCTGCCGCCGAGGTGGGCTGGGCGTGGATCAGCAGCAGGCGATCGGCCCTTGCCGCCGAGCGCCACGCATCGACGTGGACCAGGACGTCCATCACCGCCGTGTCGACGGTGTCGAGGGCCCCTGGTGGACGGACCTGCTGCTCGACGTGGAGCCCGCGCGCGCGCAGTCGCGGCACCATGCGGCGCCCGACGGCGAGGATGGCCGGAGCGTCGTCGGCTGGGGCCTCCCGCGAACGGCTTACCGATGGCGAACCCTCCCCGTCCGTGAGCTGCGGCGCAGGGAGCGTCTGCGCGGCGTGTTGCGCGACGCGCTCGTTGAAGTGGCCGCACAAGCCGCGGTCCGAGCCGAACACCACCGCGGCCAGCGACGAACCCGCCGGGACGGCGGCGTCTTCGAGGAGCTCGGGATACAGCGTCACGACCGCTTGCAGCGCCAGGTCGAGCGTCGTCGAGGAGGCTTCGAGCGCCGCGACCGAGCGACGGTACTGACCGATCCGCAC
>SLRS01000189.1 GCA_007130855.1 Trueperaceae bacterium
CGGAGCTCGGCCAGGTGCGCCCGCATGTGCGCGTCCACCAGCACGGCGCCCGACACCTCGTCGGGGTGCGCAACGGCGAAGACCCGCACGTAATGACCACCGAGCGAATGCCCGACGGCGAACTGCATGCTCGACAACCATTCGCGCATGCAGCAAGTGGTGTTCGCGTGGCTTCACGATGTCTTCGAGCATGAGGACAGTGGCTTCGGCACCGATGCTCACGCTCAGCATGCCAACCCTACCCGCTAGGCCTGATCGAGCACTCGACCGTGCTCAGCGTGTGGAACGCCGACGGTCGCGCTGGCCCTGAACCCGACCGCTACGGTGATCCTGGTCCTCATCCAGACTACCGAGGGACCCATCGAGCGGCAGGTCGACCTCGAGGCCCTCGCCGTGAACGTCTCCGTCGACACCGACCCCTGGACCCGGGCCCGCCGGTCGGCGGGTCGACGACGCCGCGTTCACCGCCACAGCGCGCCACCGGGACCGTACGGCAACCATGCCAGCGCCACCAGCCGCATCGAGATCGCGTTGAGGTTGGGTCGCACCGAGACCTCCTCGAGCGGCGCCTCGCCGGCGGCGGCGTCCTCGAGCCTGTGCAGCTCCGCCTGGAGCTCTCGCTCGAGCTCCGCGATCTGGGCGCGGACCGCCTCGACCGTGTCTCCCGCCATCGATGTCTCCTGCCGGGTCTGCGCCACCCGGCCGGCGCCGCGCGCGGCGGTGCTGGCGCGCCCGAGCTGGCCCCTCGCGCCGCCACGCAGCATGGCGCCGAGGAGCCCGCCCAGCACCGCGACGCCGGTGTTCAGCACTGCCTGCTGTGCCTGCGCGGCCCGTCGCGCGGCCGCCTGCTCGGCGCGTCGCAAGCGGTCCTGCAGGGCGCGGAACCGGGGCTCGTAGCGCTGCCGGAGGCGGTCGGCCTGTGCATCGCGCGCTTCGCGCGCCTTCTCGGAGAGGCGGATGCGGAAGTCGAGCTCCGATTCGTCGGTGTTCGAGGCGAGCTTCAGCCCCTTCGACTCGTACAGGACGATGGGCTGGCTCGCCTGGATCCAGCGTGCCAGCTCGCGTGACCAGCGCGCATAGCTCCGTGCACTGGCGGCCTCGGCCGGCAGCGCTGCGTAGGCCGCACCCTCGATCGGCTCGGACTCCAGGAGGTCGACCGGGAGGTCCACCACCTCGGCCAGGTCAGGCGAGAACGCGATCGACCCGTCGGCCAGCGGAACCAGGACCTGCAGCGAGCGGGTCTCGTCCACACCGAGCCGCGCCTGGGCGTAGCGCGCCTCCGCTGCCGCAAGTACCGCGGGCCGGTACGTGAGGCCGTCGACCCGCGCCACTGGGGGCACGAAGAACTGGTGGATGCCGGGCGGCAGCAGCGGGCGCGGCGCAACCGTCACGGCAGGCACGGGCGCGCTCGCCGCGGCGAGACCGGCAGCAGCGGGGTAGACCGCGGTGTGCGCCGCCGGCGCCGCCATTGCCGCGTGGTGCTCTGCGGGCATCGCCGACGCCGCCGGGCCGGGCTGGTCCGTCGCCGCCGAGAGCCTGCGGATCTGCGCCAGCGTCATCGGTCCCGCCAGGTAGCTCATCGCCCAGCGCGTCGCGACGAGCGTCGGCGCGCCCCGATGCACGCTGTGCATCAGGAACGTGCGCTGCGGCAGACCCGAGATCAGGCGGTCGAGCTCACTGCGCGGGATCGGGTTCGACCCCGCCATCGCACCGTCCAGCGCATCGAGCACGCGCGCCTTGTCGCGCTCCGTCTGGAGCCGCCCGATGAACCAGGTGCCGGCGTTGCCAAGCCCCTTGTAGTCGAGGTCGACGGGGTTCTGCGTCGCCAGCACCACCCCGAGCCCGTACGCGCGCGCCTGCTTCAGCAGCGTCAGCATCGACTGCTTCGCTGGGGGGTTGGCGGTCGGCGGGAAGAACCCGAACACCTCGTCCATGTACAGCAGTGCGCGCAAGGTCGTCGTCCCTGGCTGGGAACGGGTCCACGCAAGCACGGCCGACAGCAGCATCGTCACGAAGAACATCCGCTCGGCTTCGCCTAGGTGCGCGATGGAGAAGACCGCCACCCGCGGTCTGCCGGCCGGCGTGTACAACAGCGAGCCGACATCCAACGGCTCCCCCTCCATCCACGCCCGGAAGCCGGGCGAAGCCAGCAACGCGTTCAGCTGCATCGCGAGATCGAAGCGGTCCTTCGCCGGGTAGACGGACTCCAGCTCCATCACGCCCAGGCGCGCAAAGGGCGGTGCTTGGATGGCTTGGATCAGAGCGCCGAGATCGAGGCTACGGCCTTTGCGCCAGGCGTCGTCGAGGACGCTACTGAGTAGGATGTGCTCGCGACTGCGCACGGGATCGGCGTTCACGCCGAGCAGCCCGAGCAGGCCTGTGACTGCACTCTGGACCCGCTCACGGAAGGCGTCCGCGTCATCGACCAGCATCCGCGCCGGCGCGTCGAACGAACGCAGCGCCGAGACCGGTGTCCCGGCCGAGCTTCCGGGTGTGTACACGGTGAACTCGGCGTGCTCGCGCAGGCGCCGGATACGTTCGCCATCTTGACCCCACTCCGCCAACCCCGTGTGCCACGCCTCGGCCTGCTGGGCGGCATATGCATCGGGAGTCAGGTTCCTCTGCCGCGCGACGTCCTCGTTGACCCAGGGGCGAAAGCTGTTGGGCGCGAGGTCCGGGAAGGTGAGCAGCAGGTTCGGCAGGTCGCCTTTCGGATCGATCGCGATCACCGGGATGCGATCGATGGCGGCTTCCTCGATCAGGCTGACGCCAAGGCCCGTCTTGCCGCTGCCCGTCATCCCGATGATCACGCCGTGCGTCGTCAGGTCCCGGGCGTCGAGCAACAGCGTGCCCGTGCGCTCACCGCTGACTAGATCCACCTCGGCGCCGAGGTACAGGGCGCCGAGCTTCTCGAAGTCGTGATCCACGGAGACCTCCTCGACCTGCTCGCATTGGCGGTGATCGGTACTCTCCTTGCAGACTACCCGGCCACCGTCACGGCCCTCAGCCGGGACGGGTCCCTTCGGAGGCCGACCGGGCATCCGCCCTCTGTGGCATCAGAGCGCCGACTCGAGCCTCCCACGGATGGTCTGCCGCGCGGCGCGAGCCTTCTCCTCGCAGACCCCCATCAAGTCGTTCGACCGCGCGCGCGCCTGCGTCACGAAGCCGGGGTCGGCGCTCGCGTCCAGATCGGTCAGCGCGGCGAGGTTGATCAGCACGTTGTAATAGGCGCCCTCGGCAGCGGCGGCGGCGCAGAGCACCGCCACGCCGGCGTCGGACAGGCTGTTCTCGTTGCCGATGGCGCCGACCTCGGCCGCCAGGTCGAGCACCTGCGCCGCGTGCTCGAGCACCGACAGGGGCACCGTCGTCGCCCCCCGGGTGGCCTCGGCGACGGCGCGGTCGCGGGCCTGACGCTGCTCCGCGGTCACCTTCGGCAGGCCGAAGGCCGCCATCACCCGCCCGAAGGCCGCCGTGTCCCGGTCCATCGCGTCCAGCAGGACGTCCTTCAGCTCCTGGGCGTCCTCGGCGATGTCCATGACCCGGTCTTGCACGCCCTCGTAGCCCTTCTTGCCGACGGTCAGGTTGCCGACCATCGCCACCAGCCCGGCCGCCTGGGCGGCGCACAGCGCGGCGACCGAGCCACCGCCGGGAGCCGGGGAGTCGGTCGACAGCTCGTCGACGAACTGCCGGTTGGTCATCGACACGAGCGGCCCGTCGACCAGGCCCGCCCGGTACTCGATGACCCGCTCGGCCGGATCGAACGCTCCGAGCTCACGCAGTCCGAGGCTCTGGACGGCGGTCTCCACGATCATGCGCCGCGGGATGCCCGCCGACTGGCCGGCCTGCGTCAGGTAATACCTCCCGGCAGCCAGCAGGTCGGCCTCCGGGATCAGGCCGACGAGCTCGCTGCCGGTCACGCGGACGCCGCGATCACGGGCGCCCCTCCGGCAGGCCTCGAAGGCCTGATGCGGCTTCGTGATCGCGGTGTCGACGAGGTTGATCGACACCTGGGCGCGGTCGAACTCGCTCAAGCTCCAGCCGACCGCCTTGCATGCCTCCAGGCGGTACGGACCCGGCACCCGAACGGTGTTCCCGTCGGCATCCTTGACGACCCTGCCCGCCTCGTCGCGCTTGGCGCGGCCGGCTTCCTTGATGTCGAGTGCGATCTGGCTGGCGATCCGCTTCTGGCGCGTGTTGAGGTTGACGTTGTAGGCGACCAGGAACCCGCGCGCGCCGACGCTGATCGCGCCCGAGCGCGCGGTGCGCTCGTTCCACTCGTTCGGGCCGTAGTCGGGCCGCCACTCCTCCGTCCCTAGCTTCCATGCGAGCGCCTCGTACTCCCCCTTGCGCACGAGAGAGAGGTTCCTGCGATCGTCGCGCATGGCGGCCGCCTCGTAGAGGTAGACCGGGAACCCCAGCTCCTCGCCGATCCGCCGACCGACGGCGCGCGCGACCGAGACGCACTCGTCCATGGTGACGCCGCGGACCGGCACGAACGGGCACACGTCGGTGCTGCCGTGGCGAGGGTGGGCGCCATCGTGACGGCGCATGTCGATCAACTCGCCCGCGCGCCGGACGACCCGGAACGCCGCCTCGGCGACGCCCTCGGGCGGGCCGATGAACGTGATCACCGTGCGGTTCGTGTCGGCGCCAGGGGCGACGTCCAAGAGACGGACTCCCTCGACCTCCTCGACAACCGCACTCACCGCGTCGATCACGCCACGGTCACGGCCCTCGCTGATGTTCGGCACGCACTCGACGAGCTCGTCCACGGTCACCACCTCGGTTTCGCTCTCGACACCGACAGCCGATCGCCGCCGACCCAGGTGCCAACATATGCGATTGGAGGTGCGCTCGCGGAAGGCGGACGCGTACGGCTCAGGGAGAACCTGCGCCCGTCGTCGGGGCAGACCCCTTGCTACCGCCCAGGGGTGAGAGCACGTCGCTCAATGCCCCTCGGCCGCCGAGGTCCGGCCATCCTTCGGCGGCGCCGCGGCCCGTTCCCTCAGGGTGAACCCGCCGATCACGGCACGGGCTTCGCCTGGGTGGCGCTGCTGGCATTCATCCGACTCGCGACGAACTCCCGCATCTACGCGACACCTCTGCCGACAGGGGCGCTCGACGAGGTGGCGGCACGGGTCGAGCACGCAGCGGGGACGATGCTCGCTCTCGGTCGGAGGCACTTCACCATCCTCCGCGCGCTCCTGGATCCGCGGGGCACGGCATCGAACCTCACCACCGACGCTGACCTCGCCGCGCTGGCGATCGAGCACGACGCACTCCTCTGTTCCGCAGACCGGGGTTCTGCTCGGTTCGAGGACTTTCGCTGGTCGAACCCGCTGGCGGCCTGAACCGGGAGCGAGCGAGGCACGACGAGGCCGCGTGGCGGCGCCGCCTCGGGAGCACCCCTACCTCGATGGTCCCTGATCGGGTGCGCCGCAACGAGCCACACGCCGAGCAGCAGTTGGGCGGCTCAAGCCAGTCCGACATCACCTCGGGCCACCGCCGGCCGAGGGCGGCGCGGGGTCGATGGCGGACTTCGCTCTCGATGCCGTTTCGGTTGCCGCATCGGTGGCGAGCCCCGGGTCGCTCGCGGGGCCGACAGAAACCAGGTCGCTTCGATGCAACTCGTGCCTGCTGCGGTGCGGCTGTCGCATGCGCCGGTATGGCGGGGCTCAGCCGTCGCCCTTCGGATCGCACGTGGCGTACCCGTGCCCCTCGGCGTCCTTCACGAAGTCTCGGTACGCTGCGCGTCCCGCCTTTGCTGCAGACTGAAGACCATGTTACCGAGTGCGCCGGTCAACCAGGCGGCGCCGGTCAACCAGGCGGCGCCGGTCAACCAGGCGGCGCCGCGCCGAGGCCGCATCGGCGGGATCGACCTCGCGCGCGCCCTGGCCATAGTCGGGATGCTGGCGGTGCACGTCGGGCCCACCCGCCTCAGTGACGTGTCCGGCCGGATCTACGCCCTGCCTCACGGGCGGGCCTCGATTCTGTTCGTGCTCGTCGCCGGTGTCGGCGTCTCGCTGCTGGCCGCCTCGCGCACGCGCACCGTCGCGACGGCCCGCTGGCGCCTCGCGTGGCGTTCGGCGCTCCTGCTGCCGCTCGGCCTGCTGCTCCAGGACCTCGATCACCGCGTGCTGGTGATCCTCCCGACGTACGCCGCCCTGTTCCTGCTGGCGATCGTCGTGCTGCGCCTCCGCGATCACGTGCTGGTCGTGCTGGCGTGCGCCCTGACGATCCTCGGCCCGATCGTGTACCTCGTCGGATCGACGGCGTACCCGGAGGCGTTCGCGCGGCGCGCCGCCGCCTGGAGCGATCCCGTCGCGGACATCGCCCTCGGCGTCTTCGCGGGACCCTACCCGCTGCCGGTGTGGGCGGCGCCGTTCCTCTTCGGGATCTGGCTCGGCCGTCGCGATCTGCGCTCCGCGGCCGTGAGGGTCGCACTCGTGCTCGGCGGCGGTGCGGCGGCGGTGCTCGTGCCGGCGGGCGCGTCGCTACTGGCGGAGGTCGTCGGCGAGGCCGCTTCGCCCCCGGCGTGGCACGCGCTGCTGCTCGCGACCCCCCACAGCCAGATGCCGCCGTGGCTGGTCGGCTCGATTGGTTCCGCGTTCCTCGTCCTGGGCGGCTCGCTCGTCATCGCCGATGCGCTGCCTCGCCTGCTGGCTCCGCTCGTGGCGATGGGGCAGCTGGCGCTCACCTTCTACGTCGCGCACCTGGTCATCTTGCACGCTTGGGCCGAGACCCTACGATCGGGCGACGTGGCGAACGCGTTCCGCACCGTCCTCACGTTGACGGCCGCCGCCGCACTCGCGGCTTGGCTTTGGCGGCGGGCTTTCCGACGGGGGCCGCTCGAGGCCCTGCTCGACGTGCCGTGGCTGCTGACGGCAGGTCGGAGGAAGGGGCCGGGCAGGGGGCCATGAGCCTCCCAGCGGTCTCGCTCTTGGGGACCCTCCCGAGTCGTCCTCGTGTAGAAGGCCTCCCCCTGTGGAGCGCTGCTGCGCCGGCTGAGGCGCGAAGCGACGCCGACGGCGCACGGCAGGACCGATTGGCGTGGCCTACCAATGGATCCCCTCGATGAGCAAGGCGGCGTCATCCGCTGCCGTTCGCGAGCACCTTGGGTCTTCACCCTCTCGATCCTGCTACCCCCCAGGCTATCTTGGGTCATGAACCTTCCCCGCTGGGCCACCGCGCTCCTCGTCTACGCCCTCGCAGCCGCGTCGCTCGCGGCCGGTGACCTCGTGCAGCGGGTCGAACTCGCCGAGGATTGGCAATCGGTAGCGATCGTCGCACCCGACGGCGCGGTCCAGTTCACGTTCTCGATCGAGGCGTGGCGCGCCTGGGCGGCCGACCATCTCGAGGCCGCCCTCGGCGGGCCGGTGACGATCGGTGACGCCGAGTTACCACCTTCGACCTTCCACGGCTTCGGCTTCGCGGACGTCGCGCCCGACGGCCGGGTGCTGCTGGCCGCGACCACGTACGCCATGGCGACCACGGCGTCGGTGCTGACACTGCTCGACCCAGCGACGCGGGAACTCGAGGTCGTGTCCGACGTCGCCTACGGCGACGTCGAGGAGGTTGCTTGGTCGCCGGACGGGCGGTTCGTCGCGTTTACGCTCGGTACCGCCCGCGCGTCTGGCGACGGCCTTCTCGTCGACGACGTCGTGGAGCGGCGCCGGGAGCTGGAGCTGAACGCCCAGCAGGCTCTGGCCTCAGACGCCGGCCTCGGTGCCGTCGTCGACGCGTTCGAATGGTTCCCAGGTTTCCGCGGC
>SLRS01000030.1 GCA_007130855.1 Trueperaceae bacterium
AGCTTCAGCCCGATGACCACCGCCAGCACGATCGTCGCCTGCAGCAGCGGCTCGACGAGGCGGCCGCGGTAGCCGACGAGCTCGGCGAGCACCCCGTCGAAGCTGTAGAGCTTGAACACCTTCCAGTTCGCGAGGGTGAAGGCGAGCGCGACGGCCGCGAAGATGGCGATCAGCTGCAGGTCGCCACGAGTGATCGCCGCGGCGCGGCCGAAGATGTAGCCGTCGAGCCCGGCCCGCTGTGCGAACGGACCGGTCTGGATGACGCGCATCAGCGTCAGCCCGCCGCCGAAGAAGAGCGCCAACGAGATCGCCATCGCGCCGTCCATGGTGATGCGCGAGTGCCGCACCACCAGGTTCGCGAACAGGATCGAGAGCACGCCGGCGACCGCTGCGCCGAGCAGCAGCGCGAAGGTGTGGTGGCCGCTGCCCGTCACGAGGCTCCCGCCGATGAAGGCGGCGGCGATGCCGAGCAGCGCCGCGTGCGACACGACGTCGCCCATCAGGCTCTGACGCCTCAGGTAGGCAAACGATCCGAGCGCGCCCGATACGAAACCGACCATCGTCGAACCGAGCAGCACGGTGCGCACGGTGTGGTCGCCGAGCAGTTCCAGGAGCACCGACACCTCAGCTGGTGGCGCCGAACCAGGCCGCAGTCGGGACGTGGGCGTAGGTGCGGCGCACGTTGGCCTCGGAGAAGGTGCTCTCGACCGGGCCGCTGGCCACGATGCCCTTGTTGACGAGCGTCACCCAGTCGCACAGCAGCCGAACGGTCGAGGGGTCGTGATGGACGATCACCAGCGTCTTGCCGCGTTCGCGCAGGTCGCGCATCACGCCCATGATGGTGTGCTTGCTCAGCGCATCGACGCCCTGGAGCGGCTCGTCGAGGAAGTACAGGTCGGCGTCCTGGGCGAGTGCCCGGGCCAGGAAGGCGCGCTGGCGCTCGCCGCCGGAGAGCTCGCCGATCTGCCGGTCGGCGAGGTGGGTGAGCGAGGTGCGTTCGAGCGCCGCCCAGCTTCGCTCACGCTCGGCCCGGCCCGGGCGCCGGAACCAGCCGAGGCCGCCGTAGGTGCCCATCAACACCACGTCGAAGACGGTGGTGGGGAAGTCCCAGTCGACGGTGGTGTGCTGCGGTGTGTAGCCGATCCGGCGGCGCACTGCGCACAGCGGCGAGCCGAAGAAGCGCACCGATCCGGCGGTGGGCGCGATCAGGCCGAGCATGCCCTTCATGAGGGTGCTCTTGCCGGCGCCGTTCGGTCCGACGATCGCCATGATCACGCCGGGCGGCACGCTGAAGTCGACATCCTTGAGCACCAGCCCGCCGCGGTAGCCGACCGACAGGCAGCGCGCCTCGCACACGGCGCAGGTGGCGTCGCGGGCGCTGTGAGCGGCCGCTCCGGGGGCCTCGCTGGCGGCCTCGCCGGCGGGCACCGCGACGGTCGGCCGCAGCAGCGTCATCGCTCGGCCCCGAGCGCTTCGGCGATGGTGTCGACATTGTGCAGGAAGGTGCCGAGGTAGGTGTCGAGCGGTGGCGCGTCGCCCAGCGAGTCGGAGTACAGGGTCTGCTCGGCGATGCGCACGTCCCAGCCCCGCGCCAGCACCGCCTCGCGCAGGGCGATGGTCGCCTGGCGGTCGGTGAGGTTCTCGAAGAAGATCACCGGCACCCGGTTGGCGACGATGAAGTCAGCGAGGTCGCGCAGATCCTGGATGCTGGCCTCGTCCGCGGTGCTGATGCCCTCGATCGCCAGCGCCTCGAAACCGTAGGCCTCGGCGAAGTAGTTGAACGCGTCGTGGCCCGAGACGATGAAGCGGCGCCCTGCCGGCACCGCACTGAGCCGCTCGCGGGCGTAGGCGTCGGCCAGCGCGAGTTCGGCGACGTAGGCCTCGGTGTTGGTCCGCAGCGCCTCGGCCTGCTCGGGCAGCCGCTCGACCAGCGTCTCGCTGATCGCCTCGACGACCAGCGTCCAGATCACGATGCTGTTCCAGACGTGCGGATCGACGCCCGCCTCGAAGGGCAGCAGCAGTTCCTCGGGGACGCGCTCGCCGAGCGCCACCTGACGATCGCCGAGGCTGCGGATCTGGCGCGCCATCTGGGCCTCGAGGTCCAGCGCGTTCCAGAACACGAGGTCGGCCGAGCGCAGCCGCTGGATGTCGCGGGTGCTCGCCTCATAGGTGTGCGGATCGAGGCCGGGACCCACCAGCACGAACACGTCGAGATCGGGCGCGATGCGCAGCAAGGCGTCGCCGATGTGCCCGGTCGTGGCGACCACCCGCAGATCCGGGTCGCCCTGCCCCTGCGCGACCCCGACCAGGGCGGCGGCCAACGCGACGACGAGCGCGACGATGAACACGTGCCGGGCCCGCGGTACCACATCGCGCATGCGCGTCGACCTCCCCTTCAGCGGCCGGCCGCACGGCCGTTCGCAGCCCTGCGAGGGGTGGACGGCCGCGGCCCAAATCCAGACCGTTGCACTCAAGATTAGGCCGGGAGGCCGGCGCCCCGCAGGGACATTCGTGCCGCAGCACCTCGCTCGGCGGCAGGCAACACGCACGTCGCCTACGTGCAGCTCGTCGACATGCCCTGCGCGGCTCATGTCCAGGCGGCCGCTCGTGGCGAAGATCGGCTGCTGCTGCAAGGCTGGCTCTGCATCCAGTACCCGAGCCAGTACGTGGTGAGCCTGGCGCGGACCGAGCCCGCAGGCGCTGCGTCGCCCTTCCTGGCGCCGCCCTCCTCGACCGGAGCCACCGCTGCTCCGCGCCCGAGAGCCTGACATCCCCCTGACCCGCCCTCCATAGCGTGAGCGCGGCGCCCGCACGTCGGCGCCAAAGAACCGGAGGTTCCCATGCGTACGCTGCTCGCTCTCGCCGCATCCCTACTGATCGCCGCGCAGGCACAGAACGTCGAACTGCTCGGTGCCGGCGCCACCTTCCCGGCGCCGCTCGTCACCGCCATGGCCGACGAGTACCGTGACGTCACCGGCGGTCGCGTCACCGTGAACTACCAGTCGATCGGCTCCGGCGGCGGCATTCGTCAGTTCACCGAGCAGACGGTCATGTTCGGCATGACCGAGGCCTTCCTCAACGACGCTCAGCTGGCCGACATCGCCGCTGCCGGCGGCGGCGTCGCGTTCAACCTGCCGATCACGCTCGGCGACGTCGTGCCCACCTACAACCTGCCGGGTGTCGCCAAGGGCCTGGTCTTCGACGGCGACACGTTGGCCGAGATCTTCCTCGGCAACGTCACGACCTGGGCCGATCCGCAGATCGGCGCGCTGAACCCCGGCGTGCGCCTGCCGCCGCTCCCCATCACGGTCGTGCACCGGTCCGATGGCTCCGGCACGACGAACATCTGGACCAGCTTCCTCACCAAGGTTTCGCCCGCTTGGGCGGATCGCGTCGGCTTCGCCACTTCGGTCAACTGGCCCACGGGCATCGGCGGCAACGGCAACGAGGGCGTCGCCGGCGTCGTCCAGAAGACGCCCGGTGCGATCGGCTACAACAGCCTGGTCTACGCCGTGCTCAACGACATCGCCTACGGCTACGTAGAGAACAAGAGCGGCAACGTCATCGAGCCGAGCCTGACCGCCACCTCGCTGGCCGCCGACGTCCCGCTGCCGTCGGACACCCGCATCCTCGTGACCGACACCGAGGCGCCCGACGGCTATCCTATCGCCGGCTTCGCCTGGATGCTCATGTACGAAAACCTCGACGCCAACAACGCCATCGCGACGCGCGCGCAGGCCGAGGAGCTCCTGAAGTTCGTCCTGTGGGCGATCACCGACGGCCAAGACCTGGCCGAGCCGCTCTCCTTCTCGCGCATCCCCGCCGCGGTGCTGCAGCTCAACCTCGACATGATCCGGCAGATGAAGTTCCAAGGTGAGGACCTCGGAGCCCAGGTGCTGGCGGCTGCCGGGTACTGAGCCCGATTCGTCCCCGATCGAAGCGGGTCGGCGTCCGAGCGACGCCGGCCCGCCACCGTCCGATGACGTGGCCATGACACGCCGAGCGGAGACTGACGCCGTGGACCGCGCCCTCACCGCCAGCGAACGCATCCGCCTGCCGACGCGCCCGATCTACCGCAGGCTGGGCGACCGGTTGTTCCAGATCGTCGTCGTCGCGTTGGGCCTGTCGATCATCGCGCTCGCGCTCCTGTTGGCGGAGGTGCTGTTCACCGACGGCCTGGAGCCGCTGCGCCGCTTCGGGTTCTGGGGCTTCCTGACCGGCACCACCTGGGACCCCGTGCGCGGGGTCCACGGCACGTGGCCGTTCCTCGTCGGCACCCTGATCACCGCCATAGCCTCGTTGGCGCTCTCGTTCTTCCCGGCGATCGGCGTGGCGATCTTCAGCGCCGAGTACGCTCCGCGCTGGCTCGCCGGCATCGTCGACACCATCGTCGACCTCCTCGCTGCCGTGCCGTCGGTCGTGGTCGGTATCTGGGGCATCTTCGTGCTCGTGCCGCTCATGCAGAGCCACGTCTACCTGCCCGTCTACTTCTGGGCCTTCGAGAACGCGCCCGGCCTGCTGCCGGTTCTCGGCCCGCCGGCCGGGTACAACCTGGTCACCGCCATCATCGTGCTTGCGCTGATGATCGTGCCGTACACCACCGCCCTCGCGCGCGACGCCATCCGGCTGGTGCCGCGCTCGCAGCGCGAGGCGGCCCGCGCGCTCGGAGCGACGCGCTGGGAGGTCATGCGCATGGCGGTGCTGCCCTACGCCCGCGGCGCCATCACCGCCGGCGCGATCTTGAGCCTCGGCCGCGCCATCGGCGAGACGATGGCGGTCGCGATGCTCGTGGGCAACTCGAACACGCTGCCGTTCACCTTCTTCGGCCCCGCCGCCACCATGCCCTCGGTCATCGTCAACGAGTTCCGCGAGGCCGTCGAGGACCTGCACCTCGCCAGCCTAATGACCGTCGGCTTCTACCTGTTCCTGATCTCGCTCACCGTCAACCTGATCGCCGCTTGGCTGCAGCGCAAGCTGGCGGTCGGGGGGAGGTCGCTCTGATGGCCGTTACCGCACCCGCCACCGGGTCTGCCGCGCCGCCTGCCGCCGCACCGCGGGGCCTCGCGACCGTCACGCCGGAGCACCTTCGCCGCCGCTACCGCCGCGACCGGTTCATGATCGGCCTCCTGGTGCTCGCCACCGCCGCGGTGCTCGTCCCGCTGCTGATCATCGTGTGGTACGTCGTCTCCAACGGGATCAGCGCGGTCCTCACGTTCGACTTCTACACCCAGGATCTCGGCTCGCCCGCGCGGGCGTTGCAGGGCCGACCCACCGGGCTGGGTCACACCATCCTCGGCACGATCGTGGTCGACGCGCTGGCCCTGCTGATCGCCGTGCCGATCGGCGTTGGCGCCGGCATCATGCTCTCCGAGTACCCCGACCACCCGCTCAACCCCGTCCTGCGCATCCTCAACGACACGCTCAACGGCATGCCCGCCATCCTCAAGGGCCTGCTGGCGTTCTCGCTGATCGTCAAGCCGATGGGGACCTTCTCCGGGATCTCCGGCGCGGTGGCGCTCGCCTTCGTGATGCTGCCGATCATCGCGCGCGCCACGGAGGGGGTGCTGCGCATCATCCCCTGGTCGATCCGCGAGGCCGGTCTCGCGCTCGGCCTCCCGCGCTGGCGCGTCGTGCTCAACACCGTCCTCCCCGCCGCGCGCGTCGGCGTCGTCACCGGCATCCTCATCGCCTTCGCACGCGCTGCCGGCGAGGCCGCGCCGCTGCTGTTCACCTCGTTCGGCAACAACTTCTTCTCCAGCACGCCGCTGCGTTACCTGATGGGGCCGGTCGACACCCTCCCGGCGCGCCTCTACAGCCTCGCCATCAGCCCCTACAAGGAGTGGCACGCGATGGGTTGGGGCGCCGCCGTCATCCTGCTCGTGCTGGTCATCGTGACCTTCGTCGGCACGCGCATCGTCACGAGAGCGCGCCACGCCACCGACCTATGATCCCCCCGCCCCAGCGAAGGAACCCTCATGGACCCCGTGACGATGCCACCGACCGTCCCCTCCAACCCGAAGCCGCAGCAGGCGGGCCAAGGCGAGGCGCGCGCCACGGTCGTCGCGCACGCCGCGCCGCGGATGGTGACCGAGGGCATCACCGTCCTGTATGGCAAGACCGTCGGCGTCCACGACGTGAGCCTCACCTTCCGCGACAAGACCGTCACCGCGCTCATCGGCCCCTCCGGCTGCGGTAAGACCACCTTCCTGCGCGCGCTCAACCGCATGCACGACCTGTCGCGCGGCGTCAAGGTGACCGGCAAGGCCGTCCTCGACGGCCAGGACATCTACGCCAACGGCGTCGACCCCGTCACGATCCGGCGGCGCATCGGCATGGTCTTCCAGAAGCCGACGCCGTTCCCCACGATGTCGATCTACGACAACGTCGTCGCGGGCCTGAAGCTCGTCGGCATCCGCGACCGCGCCCTGCTCGACGAGGTTGCCGAGCGCTCGCTGCGGCAGGCCGCGCTGTGGGAGGAGGTCGAGGACCGCCTCAGGGCGCCGGCCTCCGGCATCTCCGGCGGCCAGCAGCAGCGCCTCTCCATCGCGCGGGCGCTCGCCGTCGAGGCCGAGGTGCTGCTGATGGATGAGCCCACCAGCTCGCTCGACCCGCAATCGACCATGCGCATCGAGGAACTCATCCAGGAGTTGAAGAACACCGTGACGATCGTCATCGTCACGCACAACATGCAGCAGGCCGCGCGGGTGTCGGATTACACCGCGTTCTTCTACGAGGGCGACCTCGTCGAGGTGTCGGATACCAACACGATGTTCACGAACCCGAAGCAGCGGCGCACCAACGACTACATCACGGGTCGGTTCGGCTGAGCGTCGAAGCGGCGGCACGCCTCGGTGGTCTCGCTGCGCGCAACCGCGGGGTCGGCCGAAGCGCCGGACTACCCGCGCTCCTTGGGCACGCTGATCCCGAAGGCGTTGCCGTGCTCCCAGCGACGCGCCCATGCTTCGCCGCCCCAGCGCGTGGCGATCGAGCGCACGATGTACAGACCCAGGCCCGTGCCGCGCACGGTGGCGGAAGTGCCGCGGGCGTTGGGGGCGAACCATTCCTCCATCGTCGCCGGATCGACAGCCGCCCCGTGATCGAGGACTTCGAGGCGCCACCAGCCGCTCCGGCCCGCGTCCGGCCGTGCCACCAGCTTCACCGCGGCGTTCGCCGGGCCGTGGATCGCGGCGTTCTCGATCAGGTTCAGCAGGACTTGCACGAACTTGTCCGGGTCCACCCAGGCGGTGGCGTTGACCGGTAACTCGGTCGCCAGGCGCACGCCGCGCTCGCGAAGCAGTTCGTCGAGCAGCCCTGCCACGCGTTCGGCGGCCTCGACCAGTCGCACGCTGCGCGCCCGGGGGGGCGCGACGTCGACGGTCAGGTCCTCGAGCAACCGCGCCAATCTCCCCGCTTCGTCCAGGGCGCGCGTCAGGAGGCGCGTCCGCTGCGCCTCCGGCAGATCGAACCCCAACGCCTCGAGCGACGAGAGGATGGTGGTGACCGGCGTCCGCAGCTCGTGCGACAGCACCGCCAGCAGCTCACGCGCGTTGTCGGCGGCCCGACGTGCCTCGGTCACGTCGCGCAGCACGAAGCCGCCGTCGAAGGGCACCACCTCGAGGTGGCGACCGCGCAGATGGAGGTCGAACCC
>SLRS01000055.1 GCA_007130855.1 Trueperaceae bacterium
CTGGAGCCAAGGCGACGCGAAGGCCATCGACGAGCTGATCGACCCTGACTTCGCGTTCGTGCTGGCCTTCGCCAGAACCGACACGATCGACGGCTTCCGGCAGATGGTGGAGCGCAACCGCGAAGTCTTCGCGGGGCTGACGTACGTGGCCAACGACGTCGTTGCCGATGACACCAAGGGCGCCTGCTGGTGGACGATGAGCAGCCAGCACGTTGGGACGTGGCGCAACGTTCCGGCCAGTCATCGCCACGTGAGCATCGAGGGCGTCACCTTCTTCTGGTTCTCGCCGGAGGGCAGGTTCGTGAAGGCGGTGGTCGAGAACGACGTCTTGGGCCTCATGCGCCAGATCGACGGCGTGAAGATGGTCTTCGAGGCGTGACGGTACGGCGGCTCGTGGTCGTGCCGCGCTGGTCCGGGACACCCGGTAGTGATTGGTATCCCTGGATCGTCGACGAGATCGCCAACATGCGACCGCGCCCCTTCGACCCGGCGGTGGTGGCCGCCATGCCCGAGCCCGATCGCCCCACGATCCAGGCCTGGGTGGCGCGGGTACGCGAGGTCCTCGGTGACGACCCCGACGAACTCGCGCGCACGGTCGTCGTCGGCCACAGCGTCGGCTGCCAGGCGGTGCTGCGGGCCCTGGCCGGGCTCACCGCCGGCAGGCACGTCGATCGTGTGGTGTGCGTGGCCGGCTGGTTCACGGTCGATGCCCCCTGGTCCGAGCTGATCCCATGGATCGAGACACCCTTCGACACCGCGCGCTGCCGCGCGGCTGCGGGCCGCGGCGTCACGGTCCTCCTGTCCGACGACGATCCGCACACCGCCGACTGGCGCGCCAACGGCGAGGCCTGGCGCGGCCGCCTGGGCGCCTCGGTGGTCGACGTCTCCGGCGCGCAACACTTCAACGGCCCCCGCTACCCGAGCGTCCTGCAGACCCTGCTCGAGACTTCGAGCCCCGACCAAGGAGCACCGACATGAGCGACATCGAACGGAACAAGGAGATCGTGCGCGGCTACGTTCAGGCCATCCTGGTCGAGCGCGACTTCGGCAGGTTCACGGAGTTCACGGCCCCCGGCTTCTCCATCGATCGATCGGCCGTTCCCGAGGCGATCGCCGGCAAGGACGCCCTCCACACCCAGATGGACATGCTCTACGCAGCCTTCCCCGACCTCGCGCTGAGCATCGTCGAGATCGTGGCCGAGGGCGACCTCGTCGTGGTGCGCTTCGAGGCGCCCGGTACCCACCAAGGCACGTTCGCCGGGATCCCAGCGACCGCCAAGCCCGCCGTGTGGAAGGGACTGGTCATGTACCACGTGGTCGACGGCAAGATCAGCGAGGCGTGGGCCAACTGGGACGACTGGGGCCTCCTCGAGCAGTTGAAGGCCTGAGCCGGGAAGACCGCGACCGCCATGCCCGCCGATTCGCTCGCGCGCTACCTCCAGCGCCTGCCGACCCTGATCACCTTCTTCTTCTCGGTGATGCTGGTCACGGTGTTCCGTGAGTTGAGCGCGACCTTCGGCTGGACGACGGAGCCGTCGTTCGACATCGGCAACCTGGGCCACGTCCTGATCGCGCTGTCGTTCGTTGCGACGCTGTTCTTCGTCGTCACCGTGTGGTTGTCGTACAGCCTGCTGATCGAGCGCTTCCCGTACACGCTCGACTACACCGTCTTCTTCTTCGACGTGGCGCGATTCTCGGTCTTGTTCATGATCTTCAACTTCGCGTTCCTGGCCGGTCACCCCCCGCACTACCTCTACTACCCCGCCATGGTGAGCGCGTTCCACCTGCTGATGGCCGCCTGGCACGGCCATCGGCTGCGTCACGTGGCGGGCCCGGAGCGTGCCGAGCGCGCCGGCGACGTGAGCGGCCATCTGCTCCGGGCCGGCACGTACGCGCTGCTCGCGGCCTGCTACTACGTCATCGTGACGCTGCGCTGGGCGTCCTCGGAGCCGTGGCTTCTGCACGCACTCCTGGTCGTCGCCACGAGCGGTCTGCTGATCTACTGGAACGCGCGACGCCTGCACGAGATGAAGGTCAAGGTTGGGCAGGCGGCGTCGGCGGGGGGAGCGGCGTAGGCGTGGCCGCCGCGAACCGACCCCGCGATCGCTTGGGGAGGAACCCATGAGCAACGAACCCACGTTCGACTACATCGTCGTCGGCAGCGGAGCCTCCGGGGCGGTGGTGGCCAACCGCCTCAGCGCCGACCCGACGCTGCGCGTGCTGCTGCTGGAGGCCGGCGCTCCGGCGACGCACCCGGGTATCGCCGACCCCGGCGGCTTCGTGTCGCTGTGGGGGTCGGAGGTCGACTGGGCCCTCGGCACCGAGCCACAGCCCGGGATGGCCGAGCGCAGCCTGGTGATCAACCAGGGCAAGGTGCTCGGCGGGAGCACCTCGATCAACGCCATGATGTACGTCCGCGGCAACCGCCAGAACTACGACATGTGGGACGCCCTCGGCGCCGATGGTTGGAGCTACGCCGACGTACTGCCCACCTTCGTGGCCCTGGAGGACTACGCCGGCGGTGCGTCGGCCGAGCACGGTGTGGGCGGCCCGATCCCGGTGGTCGACTGCCCCGACCCCGTGATGCGCTCGGAGGCGTTCATGCTCGGCGCGTCCCAGCTCGGCTTCGACGGGCCGAACTGGGACAGCAACGGTGGCCGGCAGGAGAACGGCGCGGGCCTGCTCCAGTTCCACATCGACCCGCAAGGCCGCAGGGTGAGCGCCGCCACCGCGTTCCTCGACCCGATCACGGACCGGTCGAACCTGACCGTCGAGACCGGTGCCCACGCCACGCGGGTGCTGCTCGAGGGCCGCCGGGCGGTCGGGGTCGCGTACTTGCAGGGCGGTGAGGCGAAGCAGGCTCGGGCCGAGCGCGAGGTGATCGTCAGCGCCGGCGCCCTGCAGTCACCGAAGCTGCTGATGCTCTCCGGTATCGGCCCCGCCGCCCACCTGCAGGCGCACGGCATCGACGTCGTGGCCGATCTTCCCGGCGTGGGCCAGAACCTCCAGGACCACGTGCAGCTCCCCGTCGTGTTCAAGCGCAAGACCGACGCGCCGATGACCACGCTGTTGACCGGCAACGTGCTGTTCCTGCGCACCCGCGACGGTGCCGACGCCGAACCGCCCGACATGCAGCTCAACTTCACCCCGAGCATCCCCGCACCCTTGGCGCCGATGCTCGACATCCCCTTCGCCGCCTGCATCTTCCTGCCGATCCTCGTGCAACCAGCGAGTCGCGGTCACGTGAGGCTGCGTTCGGCCGACCCGCTCGCCGCGCCGCTGATCGACCCCAACTACCTCGGGCAGCCCGCCGACGTGCAGGCCTTCGTCCGGGTGATCGAGACCATCCGTGCGATCGCCCGGACGCCCGCCTTCAGCGACCTGAACGAGGTCGAGATCCTCCCCGGCGCCGACGCCGACTTGGAAGCCTTCGTCCGCTCGCAGAGCTCGACCCTGTGGCATCCGGCCGGCACCGCCAAGATGGGCCGCGACCCCATGGCCGTGGTCGATCCGCAGTTGCGCGTGCACGGCGTCGAGAGCCTGCGCGTCGTCGACGCCTCGGTGATGCCGACGGTCACCAGTGGCAACACCGTCGCACCGGCCTTCATGATCGGCTGGCGTGCGGTCGACATGATCGTCGGCCAGCGCTAGGCACAGCCTGCTCGCCGCCCGGGCCACTCCCGGAGCCAACAAGGAGACATCGATGGAGAACGTTCCCGACACGGCCCTCGGCCACCTCTACCGCGAGCACATCCAGCTCATCCTCGACAAGGACATCGAGGCGCTGCTCGACCAGTACACCGACGACTGCCTGCTGATCAGCAGCTTCACGAAGAAGCCGATCGTCTACCAGGGCCGCGAGCAGCTGCGCGAGCACATGCAGGGCATCCTCGGCATCGACGGGCTCGAGACCGAGGTGGTCTTCTGGGGCGAGACCGAGGATCCGCAGACGTTGATGATCACCGAGAAGATCACCATGACCGTCGCGGGCGAGCGCTCCGAGATGCGTTTCGCCGACAGCTGGGTGTTGCGCGACGGCAAGATCGCCATCCACTTCGCCGGCATGGTGCAGTACCCCGACGGATCGCTGGCGTGAGCCAGGGAGGAGCACACATGAGCACCATCATGGGACCGATCGACACCTTCTACAAGGTCTACAACGAGGGTGCCTACGAGTTGTGGAACGAGGCGCTGGCCGAGCACTACACGGCCGAGGTCAACGGCCACCTCATCGCTGACCGGGACGTGGGCTTGGGCTTCGTGAAGACCTTCCGCAGCGGCTTCCCCGACCTCCACTACACCGTGGACGAGACCCTGGTCGCCGGTGACAAGGTCACCACCCGCTGGACCGCACGCGGCACCCACGCCGGCGAGTTCTTCGGCAACCCCGCCACCCACAAGCAGATCACCATGCTCGGCATCACCGTCTTCGAAGTCGCCGACGACAAGATCGTCAAGCTCTGGAACGTGTGGGACCTGGCCGGGCTGCTGAACCAGCTCAAGGCCTCCTGAGTCAAGGCCCGCGTCACGCGGGCGGCACGGACTGGGTACGAGCGAGCGGGCCGCGGTTCTTCACCGCCGCCCGCTCGTGTTCACCGAAGTGGTCCTGATCAGCGACGAAGCCGAATCAGTCGGTCGCGTCGTCCGGGTGCCGCATCCGTACGGCTTCACGAACGCCCGCGCCGTAGGCCGCGTCGACCTGGTCGAAGAGCCGGCACTGCCGCTCGACGATCGCGTCGGGCACGCCGGTCATCGCCTCGGCGACGTTACTGAAGAGGCGCCGGCGCTGGCCCTCGTCGAACAGCGCGAAGAGCGCCGCCGGCTGGGCGAAGTCGTCGTTGCCCACGCGGTGGTCGTAACGGTCGGCGTTGCCGTCGATACGCAGCGGCGGCTCCTTCACGCTCGGATCTTCCTGCGGACCCCCGAACGAGTTCGGCTCGTAGTAGGCGTCGCTGGGCGTGGGCGCCTCGAAGAAGCGCATGGCGCCGTCCTTGTGGTAGTGATGCGCCCCACCTTTGGGCGCGTTCACGGGCAGCGCCTCGTAGTGCGTGCCGAGGCGGTAGCGGTGCGCATCGGCATAGCTGAAGACCCGCGCCTGGAGCATCTTGTCGGGACTGAAGCCGATGCCGGGGACCACGTTGCTCGGGCTGAAGGCGAGCTGCTCGATCTCGGCGAAGTAGTTCGTCGCGTTGCGGTCGAGCTCCAGCACGCCCACGTCGAGCAGCGGATAGTCGGCGTGCGGCCACACCTTGGTGAGGTCGAAGGGGTTGTACGGCACCTGCTCCGCCTCATGCTCGGGCATGACCTGGATCTTCAGGTCCCACTTCGGGTAGTCGCCGCGCTCGATCGCCTCGAACAGGTCTTGCTGCGAAGTCTCGCGATTGGCGCCGATGTGCTCGGCTGCCTCGGCGTTCGTCCAGTGCCGGTGGCCCTGGCGGGTCTTCATGTGGAACTTCACCCAGAAGCGCTCGCCGGCGGCGTTCCAGAAGCCGAAGGTGTGCGATCCGAAGCCGTCCACGTGCCGGTAGTCCGTCGGGAGACCGCGGTCGCTGAACAGGATCGTCACCTGGTGCAGCGACTCGGGCGAGAGCGACCAGAAGTCCCACATGGCGGTTGGCGAGCGCAGGTTGGTCGCGGGGTGGCGCTTCTGGGTGCGGATGAAGTCGGGGAACTTCAGTGGGTCGCGCACGAAGAAGACCGGGGTATTGTTGCCGACCAGATCCCAGTTGCCTTCCTCGGTGTAGAACTTGATCGAGAAACCACGGACGTCGCGCTCGGCGTCGGCCGCGCCCTGCTCGCCGGCGACCGTCGAGAAGCGCATGGCGATGGGCGTACGCTTGCCGACCTCGGCGAACACCCGCGCGCGGGTGTAGCGGGTGATGTCGTGCGTGACCGTGAGCGTCCCGAAGGCACCCGAACCCTTGGCGTGCACCACCCGTTCGGGGATGCGCTCGCGGTTCTGGTGAGCGAGCTTCTCGAGCAAGTGCACGTCCTGCAGCAGCAGCGGACCGCGCTCGCCCGCGCTGAGGCTGTGCTGGTTGTCGCCGACGGGCGCGCCGGCGCTGGTGGTCAGGGTCTTGGGCTTCTGGGCGTCGTCGGGCATGGGGACTCCTTCGGGCTTGGTGCGCGTGGTGGTGTGGCTGGGGCGACCGGGCCGCGGGCGGTTCGGCGCCGCGTCGGAGTCTACCCCGGACGTACCCTGGGTGGGTATTACCCGATGGCGGAGGCCGCTCAGCGGGGCGCTGCCAGAGGGGCGAACGCAGCCACCGCGGCCACCCTCAGCGCCGGCGGCCGAGCCAGCACCGCTCGAGGCGCGTGTGGCGGGCGCCAGCGGGCGTCAACCGGCTGGTCATCACGTCGATCGCCGTCACCGTCCACGGCTCGCTGCGCCAGCCCTCGAGGGCGGCCACGGCGGCGCGCAGGTCGATCGAACCGCGACTGCGCGCCAGCGTCACGTGAGGCTGGAAGCGGCGTCGCTCGAGCGCGAAGCCCGCCGCGCCGAGCGCCGCCACGAGCCTCGCCTGGAGCGCGCTCACTGGCGCCGCGCCCACGCCCCAACCGAGCCACAGCACCCGCGCGCGCGCCGCCGAGGGGAAGGCGCCGGCGGCGCGCAGGTCGGCTGCGAACGGCTCGGTGTCGCGTGCGATCCGGCGTGCACAGATCCGCACGCCGGCCACGGCATCGTCCTCCAGGTCGCCGAGGAATGCCAGTGTCAGGTGCGCCTGGGCCGTGTCGCCCCAGCGGAGCCCGGGCGTCGACGCGCTGAGATGGCGTGTGGCGAGCTCGCCGAGCGCCGCCCTGATCGCGTCCGGCAACGACAGTGCGACGAAGGTGCGCCGGGGAGCCATGGCACCAGTGTGGCCCGAGGGAGCCGCTCGGACGGTCACGTCCTGCGCAACACCACCGTCGCCACCCCGCCCAGCACCAGCACCGAGGCGAGCACCAGCCGCGCGTCGAGCGCCTCGCCCAGGAACGCCACCGCACCCAGCGCCGCGACCACCGGCACCGCGAGCTGGACCACGGCGGCCGACGTGCGCGTCAGCTTCGGCAGCGCCAGGTACCACGCCACGTAACCGAGTCCCGAGGTGAGGCCTCCCGACACGAGCGCCAGCACCACACCGAGCGCGCTCACACCCTGCCAGGCGCCGGGCCAGACCGCCAGCACCGCCGCGGCGGGCAGCGACCAGGCGAAGTTGCGCGCGGTGACGCGAACCGGGTCGGCGGCCCCGCGTCCCGCCAGCGAGTAGGCGCCCCAAGCCACCCCCGCCAACAGCATCACCAGCGCCGGCAGCAGCGGCGGCGCCTGCACCCCGGGCAGGAGCAACACCACCACGCCTGCGCCGGCCGCGACGAGGCCCGCCGTTCCGAGCCCGTCGAGACGCTCGCCGGCGCGACGCCCAGCGATCAGCATCGTCAGCTGGACCGCTCCGAACAGCAGCAGCGCGCCGGCCGCCGCGCCCAGCCAGACGTACGCCAGGGCGAACGGCAGCGCGTACCCCACCAGCAGCAGCGGGCCGCCCCAGCCGTGCGGGCGCGCCGGGAGGCCGGCGCGCGGCCGCCACCAGGGCCACAGCACGAGCGCGCCGGCGGCCAGCCGCAGGGCCGTGA